>NZ_KV792223.1:0-17761 GCF_001808125.1 Staphylococcus sp. HMSC14D10
ATGGTTTTTAGTCATCAGTCCAATTTATTATAGACCCTAAAAAGTATAGTCATTTAACAAACAATGAATGATGATGCTAAAGAAAATTTTGAGAAGTATATTAAGAATGTATTTTAAAGTGTACTTGACCAAAATTTGACCAATTTTAATTTCTTCACAAAAATGGTCAAGTAAATTTAACTTTTCAAACATAAAAAAGAAGCTAAGGCAAGTGCCTTAACTCCTTGTATCCCTAAGTCTTTCCCCTTTTTGCTTAGCGATTAGTATTGTTTCATGTATTGATCGCGTTCCCATTCAGACACTTGAGTTCTATAATAATCCCATTCAATTGATTTAGAGTTAATAAATTGGTTGTAAATGTGATTACCTAACGCTTTTTTAACTGTGTCATTTTCGCGCATAGCTTTTAATGCAGTGTAAAGTGTTGAAGGTAAATCTTGGATACCTACAGCTTCACGTTCTTCACGGTTCATTTCATAAATATTTTGGTTGACTGGTTCTGGGACTTTAGTTTTGTTCTTAATACCATCCAAACCAGCTTGTAGGATTGTTGCTAATGCCATGTAAGGGTTAGCAGCTGGGTCAACTGAACGTACTTCAATACGAGTTGATAAACCTCTTGAAGTAGGTACACGTACTAATGGAGAACGGTTTTTACCACTCCAAGCAATGTAACATGGCGCTTCGTAACCAGGTACTAAACGCTTATATGAATTAACTAATGGGTTACATACTGCTGTAAATCCACGTGCATTATTTAAGATGCCCGCAGTAAAGTGATAAGCATCTTCAGTTAATTGGTCTTTACCGTTTGGATCAAAGAATGCATTTTCTTTCCCTTTGAATAAAGATACGTTGAAGTGCATACCACTTCCATTTACACCAAATAATGGTTTTGGCATAAATGTCGCATGTAAATTATGTTTACGTGCAATTGTTTTAACAACTAATTTAAATGTTTGAATGTTGTCACATGCTGAAATTGCATCTGCATATTTGAAGTCAATTTCGTGTTGACCTGGTGCTACTTCATGGTGACTTGCTTCGATATCAAAGCCCATATCTTCTAATTCAAGGACGATGTCACGACGACAATTTTCACCTAAGTCAGTTGGTGCTAAGTCGAAGTAACCACCATTATCATTTAATTCTAATGTTGGTTCACCTTTTTCATCTAATTTGAATAAGAAGAACTCTGGTTCAGGCCCTAAGTTGAAATCTGTATAGCCCATATCTTCCATTTCTTTCAACACACGTTTTAGGTTGTTACGTGGATCACCAGCAAATGGTTCACCGTCAGTAGTATAAACATCACAAATTAAACGAGCTACTTTACCTTGACCGGCAGTCCATGGGAAGATAACCCAAGTATCTAAATCTGGGCATAAATACATGTCAGATTCTTCGATACGTACGAAACCTTCGATTGAAGATCCATCAAACATCATTTCATTATCTAACACTTTTTCTAATTGGCTTACTGGAACTTCAACATTTTTAATTGTGCCTAAGATATCAGTGAATTGTAATCTTAGATATCTTACGTTTTCTTCTTTTGCAAATTTACGAATGTCATCTTTACTAAATGTACGTTTAGGCATGGTAGAAATCCTCCAAAAATTTATTTAATAAACCGTGATAAATCGCCACGATTTATTGGCAAAGCTTCACCAGGTGGTTTCTGCGTTGCGTCTACAATCATTCTTTTTCTAATCTCTTGCTCATCTGATGTTAAATGCCCTTGATTATTAGTTATGATTTGTTTAATTCCTTTAAGGTTAAATCCCTTCTCAATCAAAGATTTAATTTCGAGGAGACGTTCTAAATCATTTAACGAGAATAATCGCTTATTTCCTTCTGTACGCTCGGGCATGACAAGTTCATGTGTTTCATAGTAGCGGATTTGTCTTGCAGTAAGTTCTGTTAATTTACAAACAACACTCATAGAGAACACGGCCATATTACGTCTGATTTTATCGTTAGACATTAATAACCTCACCTCTACTTTTGAACTTGATACTAACTTAGCATAGTTTAAAGCGTATTACAAAAATATGTCAGGTTTTCTTACATGTGATTTCAAAAGCTATATTTAATTGTAATTACAAGGTCTTTTATACCAGGTAATTTATATTGAATTATAAATTTTTCAAAAAATCCCTACTCAATTCAAGTAGGGATACATTTTTCTATATCAAGTTTTGTTCTTTTAAATAAGTAACTGCACGTGTAACAGCTAATTTAACATGTTCATATGTTAATCCGCCTTGTACATAAGCTTCATACGGTGGTCTAATAGGTCCATCTGCAGACAATTCAATTGAAGACCCTTGAACAAAAGTACCGGCTGCCATAATGACATCATCTTCATAACCAGGCATATAGCTTGGTTCTGGACTAAAATGAGCATTAATTGGTGAAGCATGTTGAATACTTTGGCAAAATGCTATCATTTGTTCTTTAGTATCAAATTGGACAGTTTGTATTAAATCAGTACGTTTAACATTATATTTAGGAACTGTTTTCATTTTCATTTTTTCAAGGAGTAAGCTTGTAAATAATGCACCTTTCAAACTTTGACTAACTACGTGTGGTGCTAGGAAGAATCCTTGATACATTTCTTGTAATGAATATAAAGAAGCGCCGGCCTCTTTACCGATACCAGGAGCTGTTAATCGATAACCACAACGTTCGATTAAATCTTTACGTCCGGCTATATAACCACCAATCTTAGCTAGACCACCGCCTGGGTTCTTGATTAGTGAACCTGCTATCAGATCTGCACCAACTTCAATAGGTTCACGTTCCTCGACAAATTCTCCATAACAGTTATCTACAAAAACAGTGACGTTCGGATATTGTTTTTTAATTGCATGAATAGCTGATTCAATTTCGTCAATAGTGATTGAAGGTCTTTGGTCGTATCCTTTGGAACGTTGAATTGCCACTACTTTTGTTTTGTTTGAAATGGTTTCAATTGTAGTATTTATATCTATTTGTCCATCTTTTAAAGGGACTTCTTTAAATTCGACACCGTGTTCTTTCAAGCTTTCAATGCCATTTCCATTTACCCCTATAACTTCAAGCAACGTATCATATGGACTTCCAGTAATATATAATAATTCATCTCCGTATTTAAGTGTACTTTGAAGTGCTAGAGTAATCGCATGTGTACCAGAAATGATTTGCGGGCGCACAATAGCATCTTCAGCTTTAAAAGTATGTGCATAGATTTCTTCCAAATGGTCCCGACCAAAATCATCATATCCATATCCTGTACTTCCAACTAAATCACTCTCGGTAGCTTTAACGTAATGAAAAGCATTCAGAACTTTTTCCTGATTACTATATGCAATTTCTTCTATTTCTTTAAAATATGGTACCAACGTCTTCTCTACGTCTTTAACCATTGATGTAATATCTGACATTTTCATATACTTCCTTTTATCATTTTTTATATCCAGTAATGACGTAAGTTTCATTTTCAGCATCAAAATTCATTTCTTCTATGAGTGTATGCTGCTTTAAGAAATAAAGTCTATCTGCGTTTGTACTAGGGACAATCTCTTCATAGAAACTCAGTGTTGATTTAACTTGATCTATTAAAAATGCCTTTACTTTTAATTTATCTTCTTCATCACGGCTAGAGACAAAGATGGATGTAGACGCAGGTAATGGTTTATCATCACTATCACCACATTGATCCTTCTTATTAAATATAACCGCTTGTGGTATTTGATTCATATCTAAATCATTAATCAATTGATTTACTGTATCATATTGAGAACGGTATTCTGGATGGCTTGCGTCAACAACATGTAATAATAAATCTGCACCTTTTGCTTCTTCTAAAGTTGATTTGAAGGCGGCAATCAAGGTCGTTGGTAACTTTTGAATGAAACCTACAGTATCTGAAATAATTAAATTAAATCCATCATTTATTTGAATTTGACGTGTTTTAGGATCTAATGTTGCAAAGAGTAAATCTTTTTCAAAGGTTCCTTCGCCAGATAATACATTAAACCATGACGATTTCCCCGCATTCGTATAACCAACGAGTGCAATCTGAAAAACTTGATTTTGTTCACGTTTGCTACGATAACGTTCCCTGTGTTCCACTATAGTTTTTAATTGATGTTTAATTTCATTCATACGTGTTCGAATATGACGTCTGTCCATTTCTAACTTCGTTTCACCAGGACCACGTGTACCTATGCCACCACCTAGTCTTGATAAACTCTTACCATGTCCTTGAAGTCTTGGCAATAAATAATCTAATTGCGCTAATTCGACTTGTAATTTACCTTCGCGACTGCTAGCTCTTAAGGCAAATATTTCTAAAATCAATTGTGTTCTATCGATAATTTTAATGCCCAAATTATCATTTAATGTTTTTGATTGAGCGGTAGTTAACTCATCATTCGTTACTACGACGTCTATATCATGGAATTCAATAAAAGCTTTAAGTTCATCAATCTTACCTTTACCAACGTAATATTTATGATCGACTTGTTCTCTATTTTGAGTAACTTGTCCTTTAACATCTAGCTGACAAGTTAAAGATAGAGCTTCTAATTCTTCCATCGTTGAATCAAAATTAAATTCGTTATCATTTTGAGCATGTACACCGACTAATACAGCAGTTTCCAATTTTTTCTTTGTTTCATGAGTAATTTGCTGAGTCATGTTATACATCTCCTTCTTATATGTTTCTCAAATATTCTATCATAGTGTCTATGCAAAGACTATCCACTAAAATTATGTTACATTAAACTTATATCGAAAGGGTGATACTATGGAAAATATATATGATTTTGTTGTACAAAAGTCCAATGGTGAAGATTATAAATTAGAAGAATACAAAGGCAAAGTAATGCTAATCGTTAATACTGCTAGTGAATGTGGTTTCACGCCACAATTTGAAGGCTTACAAGCATTGTATGAAAAATACAAAGACCAAGGTTTTATGATATTAGGTTTTCCATGTAATCAATTTGGTGGCCAAGAACCTGGTTCAGGTGCAGAAGCTAATCAAAACTGTAAAATTAATTACGGTGTGACTTTCCCTATCCATGAAAAAGTAGATGTCAAAGGTGAAAATCAACATCCTTTATTCCGCTACTTAACTGATGCAGCTAAAGGAATGTTAAGTGAAAAAATCAAATGGAACTTCACTAAATTCTTAGTTGATCGTGATGGTAACGTTGTAAGCCGTTTCTCACCTCAAAAGAAACCAGCACAAATCGAAAAAGATATTGAAAAATTATTATAGATATTGTTTTAATACAATAAAAAGCTTCATTATAGAGTGAAATAGCAACTCTATAATGAAGCTTTTTATATTACAAACATTCCTCTATTTGTCAAAAGTGCTAAAATTTGATGAGTTTATTACAAGTTACACTTTCATTAAGACCGTTGTCTACGCTCTTAAGAACTTGCAACGTTGCACTTTAATTACAACTTATTCTTCACTATTTACTGATTCTTCAGAATCTGAAATTTCAGTCTCTACAGTAAATGTGCTGATCGCATGTTTGTATATCAAATGTTGTTTACCTTGAGAAACTAAACTTACAACATATTTGTCAAAGTCTTCAATAACACCTTTCATTTGAAAGCCGTTTAAAAAGAAAACTGTAACTTCTGTTTGTTGTGATTTAAAGTTATCTAGTGCTTGATCTTGGATGTTGTGGTTTGCAATCATGTTTAGAACTCCTTTTATTTATTTGGGTTGTAATCTCATCTAACATCATTTGAAGTGGCATTGTCTCTCTATTAAACCATTGAACAGTCAATTTATTCTTGAACCATGTCAATTGTCGCTTAGCATATTGTCTAGAATGTTGTTTTAACGTTTCAACTGCTTGGTCTATTGATGACTCACCATTCACAACAGGTACCAGCTCTTTATAACCAATTGCTTGCATACTTTGAGTAGATTCATAACCCTGTTCTACTAGATTCTTCACTTCATTAAATAATCCGTGGCCCAACATAATATCTACACGTTTATTTATTCTTGAATATAATGTTTTGCGCGACATTTCAATCCCTATTAATAATGTATCATAATTTTCTGTAAATTGTTGTATTTTCTTGCGAGAACTTATAAGTTTTTTTGTATTTAAGTAATATTCAATCGCTCTAAGCACTCTTTTTCTATTATTTGGATGTATGTCTTTAGCAGATTGTGGATCAAATGTAGCTAAATAATCATGCACTTCTTGATTAGTTAATTGTTCTAATTTTTGTAATTGTAACTGTGTTTTCTGTTCAACTTCTTTTGAAACTGTCTCATCATCAAAAGGATAATCATATATTAACGATTGTATATATAACCCTGTTCCTCCTGCTATGATCGGTATCTTTCCTCTTGAAGTTATATCTTCTATTAGTGCTTGAGCTCGTAATTTGAAATCGTACACAGAAAATGAGTCATCTGGATTTAAAATATCAATCATATAATGAGGAATTCCATCCATCTCTTCATTAGTAACTTTAGCTGTACCAATGTCCATTTGTTTATAAACTTGCATGGAATCCCCGCTAATGATTTCACCGTTAATTTGTTTAGCAAGTTCAATACTTAACTCTGTTTTACCTGATGCAGTTGGACCTACTATAACTACTAAAAACGGTTTATTGACGTTACTCAATAGTTATCCCTCACTTTATTTTTTTCTTTAACACTTGTTTTTGGATCCATTCAAACATATGACTCCAAATCATTTCTTTTTCATCTTCAAATAAAATTTCATGTCTTCTATTAGCATATAGTTGGACTGTTATATGATTTATTCCAGCACGTTTGAATTTCTTTCCTAATTTACGTATACCTTTCCCATAATCTCCAAATGGATCATCCTTACCAGAAATTAGAAGTATTGGTAATAGTTCATTCATTTTTTTAAGTTGATTATTATTAGCTGTACGTATCATATTCTTAACGGTTTGGTAAATTAATTGGTTTGACACTAAGAAACCAGTGTAATCATCCTTAACAAATTTTTTAATTTCATCGCGTTTAGATGATAGCCAATCACTACTTGTTTCAGGTTGGTCTATCTTTTTATTAAACGATTTATAAACAAATTGATTTACCCATTCTAGGCAACTGCGCTTCCCAAAAATTAAAGTTATTAATTTTAAAACGATGATGGCTGGAATCCCTTTATATTTTGGATATTGACCAGTACCAGTGAGAATTAAACCTTGCGCAATATCTGGATATTTCTCTACAAATAAACGCGCAATAATTGAGCCCATTGAATGTCCCAAAACGATATATGGAATATTGTTATCTGAACCGTGAAGTGTTTGAGCTATTTCATATGCATCTTGTGCAATGATATTCATTTCATCGTAATGACCTCTTTCGTTTTCATCAATATCAATACCATGCCCTCGATGATTATGTCGAATAACATCATATCCTTGATGTGTTAAAGCTTGCACAAGTGCTTCATATCGATCCATATGCTCAGCCATACCGTGAAAAATATGGACGACACCAAATGTTGCAATCTTAGCCTTATCTACTTTTACTTCAATCATAGTGCCGTCTTCAACGGTAATTTTGAATGATTGTTGACTCACGCATATGCCTCCTTGTGAAATTATAACTTAATCCTTAAAGCTTATATTCTTTTTAATATACCTTTCATTCTTAATGTTATCAAATTGTTAGACTCATTTTAACAACTAAAGCTTTATAACATAAAATTACTTTATTTTATAAAAAATGAACTGAGATGAGCTTCATATTTAAGCTCCCTCAGTTCAGATATTAACTGCGAATTTGAAGTTTAAAATTAATTTACTAGTTAGTTAGCAGTATCATATTTGAATTTAATCAAAAATGTTAAATTTCAAAACATAAATACTAAATTTATTTTAATACTGCAAGTTGTTCATTTCCACGAGTTGCTTCTTCAATTGCAACATTAATTTCTTTAGTAAATTCGTTTTGTTGACTTTGTGTATAATTTAGTAATTTAGCAAGTTCTTCAACAACTGCATCTTTATATTGTTTAACTTCATTCATATTGAAATAAAGTTTACCAGATCTGCGAATTAAGAAATCAGTTGGTTTAAACACCATTTCATTTTGTACACTATATACTAACTCAACGTACAATTCTAATGGTAAATTTAAATCTTTGTCTTGTGCAATTTGTGCGATGTTAAATAGTTTATCTACGTTAGAACCATATTTAGAAGCTAAACGTTTGGCAACTTCGGCTTGAAGTCCAATCGCTTTACCTTCTTCAACTTTGCGTTCCACGAAACTTTCAAAGTTAGCGCTACCACCTACATCACCACCAGAAATTGGTGTATGTTTTGTTTTACATTCAGCAAATGTCAATTTATATTCTTGTTTCAAGCGCTTAGCTAATAAATCTACGATTTCAAGCGCCATATGACGATAACCTGTTAATTTACCACCAGCGATTGTTAATAAGCCTGATTTACCTTCCCAAATTTCATCTTTACGTGAAATTTCAGAAGGGTCTTTTCCATCTTCTAAAATTAAAGGTCTAACTCCTGCCCAAGTTGATTCGATATCTTCATCTTTCACATTAACATCTGGGAACATATAGTTAATCGCATCAATTAGATAATCTCTATCTTCCTGTGTTGTTAAAGGTTTTGTTTTGTCATTATCATAGAAAGTATCTGTAGTTCCAACGTATGCTTTACCTTCACGTGGAATTGCAAAGATCATTCGACCATCTTTTTCAGTGTCAAAATAAACAGCTTGTCTTAATGGAAACTTAGATTGATCAATGACTACATGGACACCTTTAGTTAAACGTAATTGTTTATTGTTACGTGTATAATCTTTTTTACGAACTTCATCTACCCAAGGGCCTGCTGCATTAATAACTTTTTTAGCGTTAATTTCATACATTTCACCAGTAAGTTGATCTTGAACTTCAATACCTCTTACTTTTGATTTAGAATCGTAAATGAAATCTGTAGATTTCGTGTGATTTAAAATCTCTGCACCATTTTCTTCAGCACGTTTCATAACTTCAATTGTTAAACGTGCATCATCAGTACGGTATTCAACGTAATAACCGCCACCTTTAAGTCCATCTTTTTTTACCAATGGCTCTTTATTTAATGTTTGTTTTTTGCTTAACATTTTCTTGCGTTCATATTTTTTTACGCCTGCTAAACGATCATAAGCAGTTAAACCTAAATTAGTTGTGAATTTACCAAACGTTCCGCCTTTGTGTATTGGTAATAACATCCATTCAGGAGTAGTTACATGAGGGCCATTTTCATAAACAATCGCACGTTCTTTACCCGTTTCAGCTACAACTTTGATTTGAGCTTGTTTTAAATATCTTAAACCACCGTGAACAAGTTTAGTAGAACGAGAACTTGTACCTTGAGCAAAATCTTGCATTTCTACTAAAGCTACTTTCATTCCTCGTTGAGACGCATCTAATGCAATACCTGCACCTGTAATACCGCCACCGATAATAACGACATCGTATTCTTCATTTTGTAAATTTTTCTTAATTACTTCTCTATTTAATGTTGATAAAGCCATAAATATACCCCTCCGATATTTTATTTATGCGAAAAAAGAGAGACCTATCCATACAGAATCAAACTGTATGTAACAGGTCTCTCAAATCTCGACTGATGTATTAACTTAATTTAATCATATCACACTTCAATAAACTAAGCCATGTTTAGAGATTAATCTTCCAATTTAAAGACCTGAGTAGCTTCAACTGCTTTTTTCCAACCTTTATATAACTTAGTTCTGTCTTCTTCAGACATCTGTGGTGTAAATTCTGTTTCTAATTGCCATCTATTTGCTATTTCATCTTTACTATCCCAGAAACCAACAGCTAAACCTGCTAAATAAGCTGCACCTAATGCTGTCGTTTCTTGTATTTCAGGGCGTTCTACAGCAGTATTTACAATATCAGCTTGGAATTGCATGATAAAGTTATTTTTAACTGCGCCACCGTCAACACGTAAATTGTTCACTTCAATCTTAGAGTCTTTAGACATAGCTTCCATAACATCACGAGTTTGATAGCATAAAGATTCTAAAGTCGCACGAATAAAGTGTTCTTTTTCAGTACCGCGACTTAAACCAAATATAGCACCTCTAGCTTCTGAATCCCAATAAGGTGTACCTAATCCTACAAATGCTGGTACGAAGTAAACATTATCTGTAGAATCAACACGTGTAGCATAATTCTCTGATTGAGGTGCAGAATTTATAATTCTTAATCCATCACGTAACCATTGAATTGCTGAACCTGAAACAAAGATAGAACCCTCAAGTGCATAATTGACTTTACCGTCTAAGCCGTATGCAATAGTAGTTAACAACCCACTTTCAGATTTAACTGGGGCTTCACCAGTATTCATTAACATAAAGCCGCCTGTACCATAAGTATTTTTAACATCTCCACGTTCGAAACAAGCTTGTCCAAATAGTGCTGCTTGTTGGTCACCAGCAATACCTGAAATCGGTACCTCTTGACCGAAGAAATGATAATCTTTAGTGTGAGCGTAAATTTCACTAGATTCTTTAACTTCCGGTAATAATTGTTTAGGTACATTTAATAAATCAAGTAGCTCATCATCCCATTTTAAATCGTAAATATTATACATTAAAGTACGACTAGCATTTGAATAATCTGTAATATGTGCTTCTCCACCAGATAACTTCCAAACTAGCCATGTATCAATTGTACCGAATAATAAATCACCATTTTCAGCTTTTTCTCTAGCTCCATCAACATTATCAAGAATCCATTTAACTTTTGTACCAGCGAAGTAAGGATCTAACAATAATCCAGTTTTATTGCGGAATGTTTCTTCATGACCTTGTTCCTTTAATTCATGACAAATTGATTGTGTTTGACGGGATTGCCAAACAATTGCATGGTATATTGGACGTCCAGTATTTTTATCCCAAATAACTGTAGTTTCACGTTGGTTGGTAATTCCAATACCCTCAATTTGGTCAGCATTAATTTCATTTTCATTTAATACTTCAGTCATAACTGCTAATACTGAAGTCCAAATTTCATTAGCATCGTGCTCTACCCAACCTGATTTAGGGAAGTATTGCTTAAATTCTCTTTGTGCAACACCTTTAATATCGCCTTCTTTATCAAATAGAATGGCTCTTGAACTTGTTGTTCCTTGGTCAATCGACATGATGTATTTTTCCATAAATTTTCTCCCTTTCTGATATGTGAATAAAAACATTTATTTTTTAATTTTGAATAATAAGGAAGTGTACTATATGTATAGCACTTTTCCAAAAAAATTAACCACTAATTTAAGATATTTATTAAATTAATAAATAGACTCAATATCATTTGATTTATTAGATTTGTTTAAAACTAAACCTAATACTAATGTTGCTATTACTAGTAAAATACCTACCGCACAAATTAAATCAAATTGACCTTTATAAAATACTTTATAAATAACTGCTCCAAGCATACCTCCAGCTATAGGTCCTAATACAGGTACTATCGCGTATCCCCAATTAGAACCACCTTTACCTGCAATTGGTAATATAGCATGAGCGATTCTTGGTCCTAAATCACGTGCTGGATTAATTGCATATCCAGTCGGACCACCTAAGCTTAAGCCAATAGCCACGATTAAGCCACCAACAATAAGTGGATTCATTCCATCTGCAATTTTATTTACACCGATAAATAAGATACCTAAACATAAGATTGCTGTACCAATAATCTCACTTAAAAAGTTTGCAAAATAATTCTTAATAGCAGGTGCTGTAGAGAATACACCTAACTTTGCACCCTGATCTTCAGTTGCCTTCCAATGTGGTAAATACATTAACCAAACTAATACACCGCCAAAGATACCTCCAAGCATTTGACAGATAATATAGCCAGGTACTTGAGCCCAACTAAAACTTCCATCCATCGCTAAAGCAATTGAAACCGCTGGATTTAAATGTGCACCTGAAAATTTACCAACTGCGTAAGCGCCCATTGACACGGCTAATCCCCAACCTGCTGCAATTACTATCCAATCAGAATCCTGTCCAGCACTTCGCTTTAAATTGACGTTGGCACAAACGCCACCACCGAAAAGGATAAGAATAGCAGTACCAATAAATTCTGCTAAATATACATTCATGACGAATCCTCCTATAAGACAAAAAGATTCCTACAAAAGCGCTAATAAAGGCATTGCAGAAATCTCTTCGTCTCTTAATCTAATATTAACTTGTTTAAATAATACAAAAAGTTTGTAAGCGTTGTCAATACTTTTGTTAAAAATTTGTCACATTTAAATTGTTTGAAAAATTGTTATGATCGTTTTTTTAAGATTTTAAATTACAGCAAAATTGTTTACGATGATATCTACCATAATAAACGATTGCTTGTTGTAACGTAACTTGCCCCGCTATCAAGTGCTTGAACAATTTCACTTTCTTCATTAATTAAACCACCTGCTATAACTTTTGAAGGGGTTTCTTCATCAATAATTTTAACTATTTTATGTGCAATCCCAGGTAATACTTCAACGAAATCTGGTTCAACCTTCTTAATTAAGTTGATGCTTCTACTTAATGCTTGGCTGTCTATAATAAACACCCTAAAAATCGTTAACTTATTTAACGATTTAGCCTTCTGAATTACTTTAGATTTGGTAGAAACGATCCCTTTAGGATTATAAGTTTGAATTATATACTCACAAGCAAATTCATCGACAGCCATTCCTTTAATTAAATCAATATGAATATAAGTTTCAATTTGATTCGCTTTAAGCAAAGCCATAACACTTTTCAAATGACCGATATGCATATCTAATAATACGCACATCTTATAATCTGTTTTTATTAATTTATCTAAATCTTTCATGTTGCGTATCGCTGGTAAAACATATTCCTTCATGCGGCATTTTCCTCTCTACATTACACGTTTAAATAGTTTTTCAAGTTCATAATTTGAGAAATTGATAATTATAGGTCTGCCATGAGGACAAGTGAATGGATCTTCTGCTTCACGTAACTGATCTATCAAATCCGCCATTTCATTATTTTTTAAATAATGATTTGCTTTTATTGATTTTTTGCAACTCATCATGATGGCAGCATCTTCACGCATTTTTTTAACATTTACTTTTTTATCGTTTAATACTAACTCAACCATATCTTGAATAATTTCTTCAGCTTCAGCTTTTGGGAACCAAACTGGGTAACTATTAACGATATAATCATGACCGCCAAAGTGCTCTAAATGAACACCCACTTTGTCTAATTCATCTTGATATTGATCAATAATCATTTGTTCATCTTTTGAAAAGTGGAATGTTAGGGGTATTAATAAATCTTGAACTTCATTAGTCACTTCGCCAATTTTTTCTCTAAAATATTCATATTTGATACGTTCTTGTGCAGCATGCTGATCTATCATAAACATGCCATTCTCATTTTGAGCAATAATATAAGTGCCATGCACTTGTCCTACGACTTCCATATATGGAACGCGTCGAGATGGTGTGTTACTCACTTTACCTTTAATATCATTATTATCTTGCTGACTGTATAATGTTTGATAAGATTTCGATGACGCTTCATCACTATTGTTTTGTTCAGTTACAACTTCTTCTGAATCGTTTGTAGATTCGTCATTTAATGATGATGCATCACCTTTGTCTAAATCATTCAAAATTTCTTTTTGAATTTGGAAGTAATCTTTGTCATCTGAACGTTTATTATTATGTACGAAGCTTTCCGTACTTTCATTAATTAACTCATTATTATCTAAATTTGGATTTTGTACTTCAGATTCACTCATATCATAATATTGAGAATTTGTTTTGTCTTGATTAGAGTTACGCTGCCTTCTTTCAAAGTCTAATTTTTGTTGTTCAAATTGATTTAAGACTTTATTTTTTTTAGGCGTTCTATCCAAATCGTTCTGTGGAATTAAAATTCTATCCTTGAATGCATAACGTATTTTCTCAACTATTAATTGATACAATTGCTCTTCCTTAGATAATCTGACTTCTAATTTAGTTGGATGGACGTTCACATCTACTAATATAGGATCCATTTCTATGTTTAAATAACATATCGGGTAGCGTCCTATTGTCAGTAATGTATGATAACCTTCAATAATAGCTTTATTTAGTACAAAATTTTTAATATATCTTCCATTTATAAAAATTGATATATAATGTTTGTTACTTCTTGAGTGTTCTGGCTTAGCCACAAAGCCCTCAAGGTGATAATCGCTTGTATCACCTTGAATGTGCACTAAATCTTTAGCTACTTTAATACCATAAATCTCTGCCATAACCTCATTTGTTTTACCTGAACCATTCGTTTTTAATAACGTTTTTCCATCAGATATTAATGAAATCCGTATATCAGGATGACTCATTGCCATCCGATTCACAATATCTGTAATTTTACCTAACTCTGTGTATAAGCTTTTAATATATTTTAAGCGAGCTGGTGTATTGTAGAAAAGTGATGAAACAGTAATATCTGTACCTTTTTTAGCTTTAGCAGGTTTACGACTTAAAATCTCTCCGTTTTCTGCATAGATTTCATATCCATTTTCTCTATCAGTGCAAGTTTTAAGTGTGACTTTAGCAACTGAAGATATACTTGCTAATGCCTCTCCACGAAATCCTAACGTTCTGATATGAAATAAATCGTCATCGTCATCTAATTTACTCGTGGCATGTCTATGAAACACTAAATCTAAATCATCTTGTTCTATTCCAGTACCATTATCTACTACTCTAATTGAGGATATACCTGATTGTTCTACCTCAATATTAATTTCTGTCGATTTAGCATCGATTGCATTTTCTAGCAATTCTTTCACAACTGAGCTTGGACGCTCTACTACTTCGCCTGCTGCTATTTTATTAGCTAAAGAGGTTTGTAGTTCTTTAATTTTGCCCATTTTCAAACACCTCTATCTCAATTGGTTTTGTAATTCACTTAGTTTTAGTAATGCTTCAATAGGCGTCATGTTTGATATATTAAGATTTTTAATCTGTTCCTCAATTTTACTAGTCATTGTTTCTGAATCAAATAAATCGAAAGACGCTTGCTCAAATTCATTCTCATTTGCATACTTTGTTGTTTGAGACTTTTTATCATTGTTATTTGCATTTTGTGCGTCATCATCTGCAAACCCTTCCACTGAGGCTGAATCTTTAAGAACAGTAATGTTAGAATACTCTTCATTATCAGAAGCCTTTTGACTTTGTTCAAAAGCATCTAATATAACTTGTGCACGGTTAATAACTTCATCTGGCAAGTTAGCTAGTTTCGCTACTTGAATACCATAACTATCATCTACAGCACCATCTTTTACTTTATGTAAGAAGATTAATTCACCTTGATATTCATCTGCAGCCACATGAACATTTTTAAGATTTGGTAGTTCTTGATCTAAAGTCGTAAGTTCATGATAGTGTGTTGAGAATAAAGTTTTCGCATGAGATGTTTGAGCAACATATTCAATCATTGCTTGAGCTAACGCTAGCCCATCATATGTTGAAGTTCCTCTACCAATTTCATCGAAGATTATTAAACTATCTTCTGTTGCGTAAGTTAATGCTTTTTGTGCTTCTAACATCTCTACCATAAATGTACTTTTTCCTGATACTAAATCATCTGCAGCACCTATACGAGTGAATATTTGATCAAATATTGGTAATTCTGCTTTATCACAAGGAACATAAGCTCCCATTTGAGCCATGATGCTTATGATTGCTACTTGTCTCATGTAAGTTGACTTACCAGACATGTTAGGACCAGTTATTAGATATATAAAGTTATCTTTATCTAATTTACAGTCATTAGGTACATAGTCATTGTAGTCCATCACACGTTCAACAACAGGATGGCGAGAGTTCTCTAAGCTTAGCATTTTATTATCACTAAATTCAGGTTTAACATAGTTGTATTTTTGTGCAATTTCAGCAAAACTTTGTAGGCAGTCAAGTTCAGAAATGATTTTAGCCTGTTTTTGTAGTCTTTCAGTGTACGTTTTAATGTGTTCTCTTAGGCGAACAAATAGTTGATATTCAAGATCTACCGCTTTATCTTCTGCACCTAAAATAATATCTTCTTTTTCTTTCAATTCATCTGTAATGAAGCGTTCGGCATTGGACAATGTTTGTTTACGATGATAGCCAAATTTACTAGGTTCAAATCCTTGTAAATTTGCTCGTGTAATTTCTATAAAATAACCAAACACTTTGTTAAAACTAATTTTAAGAGATTTAATACCTGTACGCTCTCTTTCTTTAGCTTGTAATTGTGCTAACCAATCTTTTCCATTTTTAGAAGCTTCTAAGTATTCATCTAATTGTTTACTAAAGCCTTGTTTAAATAGACCACCATCCTTAATGGAAATAGGCGGTTCTTCGATTAAACTATCTTCTAACACTTGTAATAAGTCTTCTAATGGTTCAAGGGAACTAAATTGATATGATGCTACGTCATTCATACTTTCAAGTAAAGATTTAATATTAGGTATCTCTGAAATTGAATGTTTAAGTTGAATTAAATCACGCGCATTGACATTGCCATAACTGACACGGCCAACAAGTCTTTCTATATCATATACTTGATTTAAATATCCTCGTAATGTGTCTCTCTCAATAAAGTGATTCATGAATGATTCTACTACACTCAGTCTTTCTTCAATTCTTTCTTTATTGATTAATGGTCTGTCTATCCATTGCTTAAGGCGACGTGCTCCCATCGGCGTTTTAGTTTCATCCATTAACCATAAAAGTGTTCCTTTTTTAGATTTTAATCTAATACTTTCGGTTAATTCTAAATTTCTTTTAGCATAGTAGTCCATCTTCATAAAATCCACTGCAGCATACGTTATTGCAGTTTCTAAGTGAGACAAATCTCGTTTTTGAGTATGATAAACATAATCGAGTAATAGTTGTGTTGCTAGATACATATGATTATTAGTTAATTGATTCACTTCATAGCTTGCATCGGAAATAGATTCTCTAATTGTTATAGTTTCTGTAGTTAAATAGATTTGCTTTTTAAGATTTTCATCAATTTCTTGGTTAACAACGATTTCATTAGGATTAATAGTTACAATTTCATTAATCAATGTATCTTGATCTTCAATTTGAGTGGCTTTTAACTCTCCTGTAGAAATATCACAATAGCTAAGGGCGTAGTTACTATCTTGTTTAATGAAACTTAAAATGTAGTTATTTTGATTTTCATCCATACCACCTTGTTCCATGACTGTTCCAGGTGTTACAACTCTAACTACTTCACGTTTTACCATACCTTTAGTTTGTTTAGGATCTTCCATTTGTTCACAAATTGCTACTTTATAACCATTATTTATCAATGTTTCAATATAGCTATTAGCGGAATGATACGGAACGCCACACATAGGTATTGGATTCTCTTTTTTAGCATCTCTTTTAGTTAATGTAATTTCTAATACCCTTGACGCTTCTTTAGCATCTTCAAAAAACATTTCATAAAAATCGCCTAATCTGAAGAATAATAAGCAATCTTGATATTGCGATTTAATTTTTAAATATTGTTGCATCATCGGTGTCGTGTTAGACATATTTTCACAACCTTACTAATTTTTTCCGATTTATTACATGCTTTTAACTCATATATTTTAACATATGAAATGTTACAACGCTCGTGAGTTCATTTTATTGATGTTATTTATTTTGGCTCTACGTCAAATCGGACTGATGAGTCCAA
>NZ_KV792224.1:0-83092 GCF_001808125.1 Staphylococcus sp. HMSC14D10
TGACAACGGATCCGAATACTCATGTTGATTTACTTGATAGAGATGGCAATATCATTGGTACAGGTACAACAGATAATACAGGTCATGTCACAATCACACCGACGAAACTTATTCCTGAAGGTGATGTTTACGCTAAAGCAATAGATAACGCTGAACATCCGAATAGTTCTGTATCTAAGCCAGTAAAAGCTACTAAACCGACTGTAAAATCAGGTAAAAAAGCTAAACACTATAAAACAAAAATATCTAAGAACCATAATTCAAAAGAGTATAGAAACCAAAATTCAAATAAATCTAAAAATACAATACGTGGTGTAAAGAAAAATGAAACTAATGTAGATGGTATTTCTAAAAATAAAGTAAAAGATTTACCAAATACTGGTATAAAAGAAACAACAGATAATTCTTTACCTTATTTAGTTACACTACTAGGTAGCTTTGTTTTACTAATTGGTAGAAGAAAAGATAATAACAGAAATAAGTAATTCTAATATATATGCTAATTAGAAAATCCACTGAGATCTTAAATGATTTCAGTGGATTTTTGATTTTCAAAAATTCATATATTTATATTAATTTAAAATTAAAGTATCTATTGAAAATATAATCATATCAATATAATTTGACGAAATATTTCAGAGACATTTATTAAAAACTTTACCCCGTTTAGAAATGAATTAAAATAGGAAGACTATTTTTAAATATCGCAACATTTATTATAAAACGAATGATATAATAATATTATATAAATTAAATTTGATTTCTATATCTAGTATGATATTAAATTAATAGTTATGTAAAATGCGTTAAATTAAAATGTCATAAACAATAACTTTTATTAATTTCCACTAAAATAGTAAAGGAGAATATCGCACCATGAATCAACATAATCAATTACAAAAATTTAGCATTCGTAAATATGCAATAGGTACTTTTTCAACATTAGTAGCGACATTCGTATTTTTAGGGGTAAACAACGATGCACAAGCTAGCGAGCATTTAAATCTCACTCAACAACTTACGAATAACAATCAAGAAAGTACAATTAACGAAAGTACAAATACGTCAATTCAACATTTAGCCAATAATAACACAGGTCAAGTACAATCAAATCAAGTCAATAACACTAATAATAAAGTTAAATTAATTAAACAAACTAATAATGATTCGAGTGTATCAAATCATCCACAAAACATTCACATTAGAAAAAAAAGAGCTTCTAATTCAGATGAAACTAATTTCACTAGAGTAGTTACAGGAACAGTTGAAGATTCTTCTAATCCAGCAACAAACCCTTCATCACCAACGACAAATGATCAGCAAGCACCGCTTATTAAACCAACTTTTGTTACAAGTGTGGGCGATGCAGCTAATACGAAAAGACCAATTGAAATATTGACTTCACCTAATACCGAGGTAGCACTATTGGATAAAGATGGTGCAACAATGGGTACTGGTAGAACAAATGAAACGGGTCATGTCACTATTACTCCACAGCAGTGGATTCCCAAAGGTAATGTTTCGGCAAGAGCCACTCGTGGTACAGAAAGTGTTACATCAGATCCTGTGGAAGCGTTGAATACAGACCCTCAACATAGACCATTTGTAATCGAAGTTACAACTGATCCTTTTACAAGAATTGAATTAAGGGATAAATACAATAAACCTTTAGGGGCTTCAAGAACAAATGATAAAGGTCATGCTTACATTGTACCAACTAGACCTATTCCTGAAGGTAATGTAACAGCTGTAGCTACTGACGATAGTGGAAACTCATCTACTTCAGACCCTAAGAAAGCTACCGACACTACACCGCCTGATAAACCAATTATTCATACAAATTTAGTGGATAAAGTAGGTACAGTAACACCAATTGAAATTACTACTGACCCTGATACTAAAGTTGAATTATTTGATAAAGATAATAATTTATTAGGTAGTGGAATGACTGATCATACTGGACATATTACAATTACTCCAAATAGACCATTGGTTGAAGGACCATTAACGGCAAAAGCAACAGATGATGCGGAAACACCAAATAGCAGTTATTCAGACCCAGTAAATGTAACAGATTTAACACCACCAACTTCACCTAATCTAGAAACTGACCTAACTAGTAAAGCTGGTACTCAAACACCGATTACAGTTACAACAGATCCTGACACAGTTGTTGAATTGTTTGATAAAGATGGTAATAGTCTGGGATTTGGAACAACTGATTCTACTGGACACGTAACAATTAAACCTAATCGTCCGATTCCGGAAGGTGATGTAACCGCTAAAGCAACTGATAACGCAGAACATCCAAATAGTTCTACTTCTCAGCCTAAAAAAGCAACGGACACAACACCACCAATCATTCCAATTTTTAATACAGAGATAGGTGGCAAAGCTGGTACTCAAACGCCAATCACTGTTACGACTGATCCTAACACAACTGTTGAATTGTTTGATAAAGATGGTAATAGTTTAGGTTCTGGTGAAACAAATGGTTCTGGACAAGTGACAATCATACCGAATAAAGCAATTCCTGAAGGCAATATCACTGCTAAGGCGACTGACAATGCAGAACATCCTAATAGTTCTACCTCTGAACCAGTAAAAGCGACTGATACAACACCACCTACAAAACCATCTGTTGTGGGTAACTTGGGTGGTAAAGCCGGTAGTATTGATCCTGTGGAAGTAACTACTGATCCAAATACTAAAGTTGAACTTTTAGATAAAGATGGTAATGTGATTGGTTCTGGCATGACTGATAGTACTGGACGTGCGTTTATTACACCAACTAAACCTATTCCTGAAGGTAATGTCACTGCCAAGGCAACAGATAATGCGGAAGTACCTAACAGTTCAATTTCGGATCCAGTAAAAGCGACTGATACGACGCCACCGAATATACCAACATTTAATACGGACGTTTCTGATAAAGGTGGAACTCTAACACCAATTTCAATTACGACTGACCCCAATACTCATGTTGATATTATTGATAAGGATGGTAATATCATTGGTTCTGGCATTACAGACGGTCAAGGGCACGTAACAATAACGCCAAATGTTCCAATCCCTGAAGGAAATATTTACGTAAAAGCGACTGACAATGCAGCACAACCAAATAGTTCGGTTTCTAAACCTGTTAACGTTATCGATATAACACCGCCAATAAAACCAACAGTTCCTGGCGGATTAGCAGGTAAAGCCAATACACAGGATTCTATTGAAGTTGTAACAGATCCAAATAGGCATATAGAAATATTCGATAAAGATGGACAACTCATTGGTACAGGTGACACGGACCTAAATGGTCATGCTTTTATTACACCTACAAAACCAATTCCTGAAGGTAATGTAACGATTAAAGCTACAGATCATGCTGAACATCCAAATAGCTCAACATCTGATCCAATCGAAGCTACAGACACAACGCCACCTTCTGTACCTAAAGTGAATACAGGTCTTAACGGAAAAGCAAATACTTATACACCGGTTTCAGTATCAACTGACCCTAACACTAAAGTGGAATTATTAGACAAAGATTTCCATGTTATTGGCTCTGGCGTTACTGATGAAAAAGGTAATGCGATTATTACACCAACAAAGCTAATTCCTGAAGGCAATGTTTATGTAAAAGCAACTGACAATGCAGCACAACCAAATAGTTCTTTATCTAAACCAGTTAAAGCCACATTAGCAGACAATGATAGAGCACATAAAAATGGTCGTCGTACTCACAATACAATTCAAAAAGATTCAAAACACAATAGTGGAAATACAGGTGATCAAGGTGATAATTTGAATGGCTATAATCAAAATGATAATAATCAAAATTATCACAACAATTACAATCATAATCAAAATGATAGAAATCAAAATACTGTAGGCTCTTTACCTAACACTGGTTACAACAATAGTGAATCATCAACTGCATTCTTAATGACTTCACTATTAAGTGGGATCGCATTATTATTAAGAAGATTTAAAAAAGAAGAGAAGTAATGGCTTTTTTAATTAACTAAAAAACACCCCCTCTATTTAATTTGAAATTAAATAGAGGGGTGTAATGTATTAAACTAATGTTAATTTTTCTTTTTAGTTAGTTTAAACAATGCTTGTTGCGCCATATGATTTGCTTCTTTATTTTGTTCTCTAGGTACCCATTTTACAAACACCAATTCAAAACTTTTTTCAAGTATTTCCAAATTCTCATAATATGGTTTAAATCGTGCGTTTTTTACAAATCCTTGATTAACACTATCTTCAATTAATTTTGAATCAGTATATAATAAAGCATTAACAACATTCAGTTCACGAGCATGTTCAAGTGCATGAATAAGGGCAGCCCATTCCGCGCTGTGATTATCTAGTTCCCCTAAGTCGTGCGTATATACATACTTTTCATCATTCTCTTTGATAACTATTCCGCATGCACTTCGCCCAGGATTACCTCTGGTAGCTGCATCAAAGTAAATTTTTGCCATATAAATTTAACACCTTTTTAATTTTTATAATTTCACTATTCTTATCGTATTACAAAATAAGAAAATAGGGAATGGCATAGATTTCATTAAGAAATCATTTCCATTCCCATAATATTCTTTAATATCCCTTATCTAGTTTATGAATTTGACCTTTACGATACATAGATTTAGCTATATAACCGAATGGTACATTAAATATAGTAGAAATAAGTTTTAATAAATAAGTTGTAATGAATATTTCGAATACAACCATATTTGCTAAAGTTCCTGCAAACGCAATTGTGACAAACAGTGCTGTGTCAATAATTGAACTTAACATGGTACTACCATAAGCACGAATGATAAATGTTTTATCTGAGCTAAATACTTTTTTAATTGCGGAGAAAATAAATACATCAACGTGTTGTCCAATAATATACGCAATAATTGAACCTAATGCAATTCTTGGCACTAAATCAAATATTGTTGATAAAGATTTTTGAGCCATATCCTCTGGTGCAGGTATAAAATGTAGTGACATTTGCATAACAATAATCATAACCAATGTAGAAGAAAATCCTAACCATACAGCTCTTTTCGCAACTTTGCGACCATAAATGTCATTAAGTATATCTGTAGCTAAATAAATAGACGCAAACATGACATTACCCAAAGTAGCAGAAATACCAAAAATATGAACTGTTTTGATTACTTGAATATTAGCAATAATTGTACCAATTGCTACCCAAGCAATTAAGCCTTGTTTGCCAAAACATCGAAACATTATAACCATTAATATAAATGTAACAAGAAATGTTGTTACACCAAAAATTTCATTATACATAAATATCCTCCTAAATTTTGATGATGCGGGTGTTTAGAAACCGCAAAAAACAACTTAATTATTTTATAGTAATTACTACATAAATGCAATAAGACTTACCGTTTTCATCAACACTTATTATTTATTAAATCGATTATTTCAAAATAAATACAAATTAAGTTATACTTATTCCATGCTTATATTAAGACAATACTGTATTTAAGGAGTGACTGTTATACTTACACATTCCGAACAAGAAGCAATTGATAAAATTGATGAATTAATGAACACTTATTGTGAAAAATGTTTACTAAAAACACATATCAGAAAGACGGAAGGTAAGACACAAGCACACCATTTTTGTATATCTGAGTGTTCAATAGGTAAACAAATCAAACAATTAGGTAATGAACTTCAATAGGAGGTAAGGACTATGCAAATTGTTTCAATTGAAGAAACACCAAATCATAACACTATGAAAATTAACCTAAGTGAAAAAAGAGAAGATAACAAATCTAATACATTTACTTCTGCACAAGAAGGACAACCTGATTTCATAAATAAACTGTTCGAGATTGAGGGTGTAAAATCAATATTCTATGTTATGGATTTTATTTCTGTCGATAAAGAAGATAATGCAGATTGGAATAATATTCTTCCTCAAATTCAATATACTTTTGAATAAATATTTACAAGGGGACATGCACTTATGGAAATATTAAGAGTAGAGCCGACACCAAGCCCTAATACTATGAAAATCGTATTATCTAACAAAAGGGAAGATAATAAATCTAATACATTCACATACATAGAAGAACAACAACCACAATTTATTAATGATTTATTAGCAATTGACGGTGTCAAATCTATATTTTATGTGATGGACTTCTTAGCTATTGATAAAGAGCCTAAATCCGATTGGGAAGTGGTCTTACCTCAAATCACTTCAACTTTAAATAGTGAGTCATTTATAGATTCATCACAAAAGCCTGATGAACACTATGGAGAGATTAAAGCTGAAGCACTTATGTTTAAAGGTATTCCATATCAAATTAAACTCACTACGACTTCAGATGAAAATCGTAAGCAGTTACCGGACTATTTTGTTGAGAGTATGTTAAAAGCTCAAAAAGATGGAGACAATGTTGTGTTTTTACGTAAATGGCTAGATTTGGGAGTTAGATACGGTGATTTAGAAGAAGTTATGAATGAAGTGTACGAAGAAATCATTGCTTTATATCCATCTGAAAAGTTAGCATCTCTAGTTCAAACTGCATTAGAAACTGATATTGTTATTCCGCAACAACAATATCATCATGTAACTTTAAATGAATATAAAGAGGCTACTGATTGGAAAGATAAATTAAGAATGTTAAAAGAATTTCCAACACCTACATTTCAAAATATTGACTTATTAGATGAAGCTTTACAAGAAGATAAAGCACCCCTAAGACGACAAGCTATAGTATTAATAGGCATGATTGAAGATAAAGAAATTCTTCCATACTTATATAAAGGCTTGCATGATAAGAGTCCAGCTGTTAGACGCACTGCTGGAGATTGCTTAAGTGATTTAGGTTTTAAAGAGGCTCTGCCTGAAATGGAAAAAGCCTTAAATGATCCGCAAAAAATTGTACGCTGGAGAGCTGCTATGTTTCTATTTGATGAAGGCGGACCTGAACAATTACCTAGCCTAAAGTCACACGCTAATGATCCTGCTTATGAGGTCAAACTTCAAATTGAGATGGCAATTTCTAGAATTGAAAATGGTAATGAGGCACTAGGTTCTGTATGGAAACAAATAGCTAATCGAAATAAATAATTATGTTAAAGTAAAATTAAATTAGGAGTGAAAATTATGAATCCTTATGAACAATATATGCAAGAATTAGCACAACAAATGAGAGCTGAACTCACTGAAAATGGTTTTGAAAGTTTAGAAACAAGTGAAGATGTATCAAATTATATGAAAAATGTTAACGAAGAAGATACAACATTTGTAGTAATTAACTCTACATGTGGTTGTGCTGCTGGCTTAGCCAGACCTGCAGCTGTTGCCGTAGCAGAGCAAAATGACAAAAAACCAACAAATAAAATCACTGTATTTGCTGGACAGGATAAAGAAGCAACTCAAGCGATGCGAGAGTACATCCAACAAGTTCCATCAAGTCCATCCTATGCTTTATTTAAAGGAACAGAATTAAAACATTTTATCCCTAGGGAACATATCGAAGGTCGTGACATTCAAGATATCTGTATGGATATTAAAGATGCATTTGACGAAAACTGTTAAGCAGTATAAATTTAAATAATTTGAGTCATTCTTATTAAAGAATACACTCAGAGTTACTATTGCAATCCTAAATTAAGGGTATAAACTTGAATTGAATAAATAAGGACTCACTTTTCAATCCCAAATATAAAATTAAAAACTAATTTTATATTTGGGATTTTTTTATTTTAATTTTATAAATACGCATTATCTAGTATAATATTCAGTAATATAAACAATTCTAGGAGATGAGCAAAATGTTAAATTCCTTTGATTCAGCTTATCATGCTTTATGCGAAGAAATATTAGAAATTGGTAATCAACGGGATGATCGTACTCATACCGGTACTATTTCTAAATTTGGTCATCAGTTACGATTTGATTTATCTAAGGGTTTCCCATTACTTACAACAAAAAAAGTATCTTTCAAACTTATCGCTACAGAATTATTATGGTTTATTAAAGGCGATACAAATATACAATACTTACTAAAATATAATAATAATATTTGGAATGAGTGGGCCTTCGAAAAATATGTGCAATCTAATGATTATCATGGTCCTGATATGACCAATTTTGGTCATAGAGCACTACAAGATGATAATTTTAATGAACTGTATAAAGAAGAAATGTCTAAATTCAAACAACACATTTTAAATGATAACTCATTTGCAAAAAAATACGGAGATTTAGGTAATGTATATGGTAAACAATGGAGAGATTGGGTAGATAAAGAAGGTAACCACTTTGATCAACTTAAAACAGTTATTGAACAAATTAAAAGTAGTCCAAATTCTCGCCGACATATTGTCTCAGCATGGAATCCAACAGAAATAGATAGCATGGCTTTGCCACCATGTCATACTATGTTCCAATTTTATGTTCAAGATGGCAGATTAAGTTGTCAATTGTATCAACGAAGTGCAGATATTTTCTTAGGTGTACCATTTAATATTGCTAGCTATGCATTATTAACACATTTAATAGCAAAAGAATGTGATCTTGAAGTTGGAGAATTTGTGCATACTTTTGGTGACGCACATATTTACTCTAATCATATTGAAGCAATAAAAACACAATTGTCTAGAAACAGTTTTGATCCGCCAACTTTAAAAATTAATTCAAATGCATCCATTTTCGATATCAATTACGAAGATTTAGAATTAATTGGATATAACTCACACCCTGCAATTAAGGCACCTATTGCAGTATAATAGGCTGAAATTTTGCGGTTATTAATATAAACAATTTTTTCATACGGAGGGGAAATATGACTTTATCAATTTTAGTAGCACATGATGAACAACGCGTTATTGGATATAATAATGATTTACCGTGGCATTTACCTAATGATTTGAAACATGTTAAAAAATTATCAACTGGAAATACACTAGTGATGGGGAGAAGAACATTTGAGTCAATTGGTAAACCGCTTCCTAACAGAAAAAATGTAGTGTTAACGAGTGACACAACGTTTAACGTTGATGGTGTAGATGTGATTCATTCTATAGATGATATTTACAAATTAGAAGGTCACACTTTCATCTTTGGTGGTCAGTCATTATTTGAAGAAATGATTGATAAAGTAGATGATATGTACATTACTGTTGTTGATGGTAAACATCAGGGCGATACATTTTTCCCACCTTATACTTTTGAAGAATGGGAAGTAGAGTCATCGGTAGACGGAGAGTTAGATGAGAAAAATACAATTCCACATACGTTTTTACATTTAGTACGTAAACATTAAATTAAATTGATATACCGGAGGCACTTATGACTAAACAAATTATCGTGACGGATTCTACATCAGATTTATCACATGAATATCTAAAACAAAATAATATACACGTAGTACCTTTAAGCTTAACGATTGACGGAAAATCATTTGTTGATCAAATAGATATTACATCTGAGGCTTATATTCAACGAATTGAGGAAGATGCCGACGTAAAAACAAGCCAACCACCAATCGGGAAATTTATTGAACTATACGAAGAACTTGGTAAAGAGGATGTTGAAATCTTTAGTATCCATATGTCATCAGGTCTAAGCGGTACATACCAAACTGCTTTGCAAGCCAGTGATATGGTTGACACTAAAGTAACCGTAATTGATTCCAAATCTATTTCATTCGGACTCGGCTACCAAATCCAACGACTTGTTGAATTAATTAATACGAATCTTTCGTCTAATCAAATCGTAGACAAACTCAAAGAATTACAAAAGAACACTAAACTCTTTGTTGTAATTGGACAATTAAATCAATTAATTAAAGGTGGGCGCATAAGTAAGACAAAAGGTTTTATTGGTAATATAATGAAAATTAAACCCGTCGGCACTTTAGAAGATGGATATTTAGAAATCGTACATAATGCACGTACACAAAATTCTAGTATTCAATATCTAAAAAAAGAAATTTCAGAATTTATCGATAAAAATAAAATTAAATCGATTGGTGTTGCTCACGCAAACGTTCTTGACTTTGTTAACAAGCTCAAGTTGCAATTTGATGAGGTATTCGGCCAACAGAAATATGATGTTAATGTAACGACACCAGTTATTTCAACTCATACTGGTCAAGGAGCAATCGGCTTGGTTGTTGTTCGTGAATCAAATTAATCTCATTGTTTACTTCCTATTGTTCTTTTAATAAAATTCATCAATGTGAGTAGATTACTTTAAATAATAGTATTTATATCGTAAATTTAAATAATGACAGAGGAGGTAGTAATATGGCATATGCAACTTTAGCTGGAGGATGTTTCTGGTGTATGGTTAAGCCTTTTACATCATATCCCGGTATTGAAGAGGTAGTATCTGGATATAGTGGAGGTCATGTTGAAAATCCAACGTATGAACAAGTTTGTACTAATCAAACTGGACATAGGGAAGCTGTTCAAATTCAGTTCAACTCAGACATTACGTCCTTTGAAAATATCTTAGATGTATATTTTAAAACTTTTGACCCTACAGACGGCGGTGGTCAATTCTTTGATAGAGGAGAAAGCTATGAACCGGCTATCTTTTATCATGATGAAGAGCAAAAGAAAGCAGCCGAACTTAAAATACAACAATTAAATGAAGAAGGTATTTTTAAAAAACCTGTTATAACGCCAATTCTTCCATACAAAAACTTTTATCCTGCTGAAGACTATCATCAAGATTATTACAAGAAAAACCCTGCTCATTATGAGCAATATCAACGTGGATCAGGAAGAAAATCATTTATCGAAACACATTGGGGGTCTCAAAATGATTAAAAAATCTAAAAATGAATTAAATGAAATGGAATATTTAGTTACTCAAGAAAATGGTACTGAACCTCCATTTCAAAATGAATATTGGAATCATTTTGATAAAGGTATTTATGTAGATAAAATTTCGGGCAAACCATTGTTTACTTCTGAGGAAAAGTTTGAATCTAATTGTGGTTGGCCAAGTTTCTCTAAATCAATTGATGATAATGAAATCATTGAACTCGTAGACAAAACATTTGGTATGATTAGAACAGAAGTTAGATCGGAAGATGCTAACAGTCATTTAGGTCATGTATTCAACGATGGTCCGAAAGAAAGTGGTGGACTACGTTATTGTATTAATTCCGCAGCGATTCAATTTATCCCTTATGATAAGTTAGAAGAACTTGGATATGGAGATTTAATTCCGCATTTTGAAAAATAGGAGTGACTAATTATGTTTAAAAAATTATTTGGTAAAGGTAAAGAAGTTAATAAAGAAATTGAAATCTATGCACCACTAACTGGCGAATATATTAATATTGAGGATATTCCAGATCCAGTATTTGCACAAAAAATGATGGGCGAAGGCTTTGGTATTAACCCAACTGAAGGAGAAGTTGTTTCTCCAATTGAAGGTAAAGTTGACAATGTATTTCCAACTAAACACGCAATAGGACTTAAAGCAGATAATGGTTTAGAAATATTAGTTCATATTGGTTTAGACACTGTTCAATTAGATGGTCAAGGTTTCGAAATCTTAGTAAGTAGTGGCGACACTGTTCAAGTTGGTGATCCATTACTTAAATTTGATCTAAAATATATTAGAAATAATGCGAAAGATGTTATTTCACCAATTATTATTACAAATTCAGATCAAACTGAATCAATTCACGTTAATGATGTTAAAGCAGTCATTAAAGGTGAAACTAAAATTGTTGATGTGACAATGAGCTAATGAAAGAACATTCATTCTATCAATTTGCTCTAACGGTTAGAGGGCGTAAAGATAGCAAGGGAGAATTAGCTGAAGAAATATTTAATGATTTGTCTTTTCCAAAACATGAAAAAGATTTCAATCAATTGTCTGACTATATTGAAATGCAAAGCGACATATCAGTACCCATGTCAGTGTTTGATGATTTATATGAAGAGTATACAGAATGGTTAAAATTCTGACTTACTCAGTAATGTGATTAGCACATGTATCATATTAAAATTGCATTAAAAATTTCATAACAGCTAGCTAAATGAGAAGTATATCAAGCCTTTCTCAATTCTAGTCATCTTTTCGGGGGTGGAACGAATTCATTATGAATTCTGTCCCACTCCTTTTGTGCTTTTTATTCAACTTAATTCTTAAAAGTTGCGTTTGTGTCTAAATAACGACATACTTATATTATCTTTTTAGATGAAATTATAAATCCATAAGATGTTATATGAGGAAGTGGTTTTATGAGTCAACATTCTGAGGAAAGACAAAGTAGTATAGACTCCAAACATAAAAATAAAACATCTTCTAATAAAAGAATCAATTTTAAAACTTGGCAATTTATAGTACTTTTATTAGGAGTTATCATTATTACAGCTGGTATTACAGTTGCTGCTACAATTGGTATCAGTCACAAAATAAGTGGATTAACTAAAGATGAACGTCAAGAAATTAAAAAAATTGAATATGCTTATAAGACACTGAATAATGATTACTACAAAAAACAAAATGCTAGTAAATTATCTGAGTCTGCTATAGATGGCATGGTTAAAGAACTTAAAGATCCTTATTCAGATTATATGACTAAAGATGAAACGAAAAGCTTTAATGAAGATGTTTCAGGCGACTTTGTAGGTATTGGTGCAGAAATGCAAAAAAAAGATAAACAAATTATGATTACAAGTCCAATGAAAGATTCCCCTGCTGAAAAAGCCGGTATCCAACCAAAAGATGTTGTTACTAAAGTGGATGGAAAATCCGTAGTAGGCAAACCTTTAGAGCAAGTAGTAAAATTAGTACGTGGTAAAGAGGGAACAATGGTCAAACTAACAATAAAACGTGGTTCTCAAGAAAAAGATATTAAAATTAAACGTGGTAAAATCCATGTAAAAAGCGTGGAATATAAGAAGAAAGACAACATTGGAGTATTTACTATAAACAAATTCCAAGATAATACTGCAGGCGAACTTAAATCTGCTATTATTAAAGCTCATAAAGACGGTGTTCGTAATATAGTATTAGATTTAAGAAATAATCCTGGTGGTCTACTTGATGAAGCCGTAAAAATGGCTAATATCTTTATAGATAAAGATCAGACAGTTGTAAAACTTGAAAAAGGCGATGACACAGAATCAATCAAAACCTCAAATGACGCTTCTAAAGAAGCTAAAGACATGAAAGTTAGTATCTTAGTAAATGAAGGTTCTGCCAGTGCATCAGAAGTATTTACTGGTGCAATGAGAGACCACAAAAAAGCTAAAGTTTACGGTTCAAAAACTTTTGGTAAGGGAATAGTACAGACAACTCGTGAATTTAAAGATGGCTCATTATTGAAATATACACAAATGAAATGGTTAACACCTGATGGTCATTATATTCATGGGAAAGGTATACAACCTGATACAAAAATAGCTTCACCTAAATATCAATCTATCAGTGTCATTCCAACTGATAAATCTTATTCTGTTGGTGACAATACAAAATACGTGAAATCTATCAAAATCGGTTTAGATGCATTAGGCTACGACGTTAACAATGATTCTAAACAATTTGATACAAAGTTGGAATCAGCTATTAAAAAATTCCAATCAGAACATGAATTATCATTAAATGGTAAATTCGATAAAAAAACTAATGAGAAATTTACACAGTTATTAGTTGAAAAAGCTAATAAAGAAGATAAAGTTTTAGATGAATTAATTAATAAACTAAAATAAAGAGGTGTGTCAAAAAAAATGATAAGACTAGGTAATATACAAGATATTTCACAAATAGAAACTTTAGTTGAAGAAGCCAAAAAATTAATGAAAGAATTTAATAATAATCAATGGGATGATAAATATCCAGTTACAGAACACTTTGAAGAAGACATCAATACCGAAACACTATATGTGTTGGAAGAAAATGACACAATTTATGGCTTTATCGTGGTCGACCAACAACAATCAGAATGGTATGATGAGTTAGAATGGCCAATCGATCGTGAAGGTGCCTATGTCATTCATAGACTTGCTGGATCACAACAGTATAAAGGAGCAGCTACTGAGTTATTTGATTTCGCAGTTAAGTTAGCTGAAGAACATAATATCCATGTTCTTTTAACTGATACTTTTGCTCTAAATAAGCCAGCACAAGGACTCTTTGAAAAATTTGGTTTCATAAAAGTCGGTGAAGCAGAAATTGACTATCATCCATTTGATAGAGGCGCACCATTCTACGCATATTATAAAAACATTTAAGAATAGAGGTTAATTACTATGTCTAAAATAGCATTTACCGGTGGCGGTACTGTTGGACATGTATCGGTCAATTTAAGTTTAATTCCAACAGCTACTGATAAAGGGCACGACGCATTTTATATTGGTTCTAAAACAGGTATAGAACGTGAAATGATTGAATCACAATTACCTAACATTAAATATTATCCAATATCTAGCGGTAAATTACGTCGATATCTATCAGTTGATAATGCGAAAGACGTATTTAAAGTTTTAAAAGGTGTTATTGATGCACGCAAAGTATTAAAAAGAGAGAAACCAGACCTATTATTTTCTAAGGGAGGATTTGTTTCAGTTCCCGTAGTAATAGCTGCACGCTCACTAAACATTCCAACAATTATACATGAATCGGATTTAACACCAGGCTTAGCTAATAAAATTTCACTGAAATTTGCTAAAAAAATCTATACAACTTTTGAAGATACATTAAAATATTTACCTAAAGATAAAGCAGACTTCGTTGGCGCTACCATTCGACAAGACTTAAAAGAAGGTAATCAATCACGTGGTTACCAGTTAACAGGTTTCGATGCCTCAAAAAAAGTATTACTCGTCATGGGTGGTAGCTTAGGTAGTAAAAAGCTTAATCAAGCTATACGTGAAAATTTAAAAGCATTACTTCAAGACTATCAAATTATTCATTTAACAGGTCATGGACTAGTTGATTCTAGTATTGATGCTAAAGGCTATGTTCAGTATGAATTTGTTAAAGAAGAGTTAACAGATTTATTAGCTGTTACAGATACTGTAGTTAGCCGTGCAGGATCTAATGCTATTTATGAATTTTTAACATTGCGTATTCCTATGTTATTAATACCTTTAGGACTTGACCAATCACGTGGTGATCAAATTGATAATGCTGAGAATTTTGAATCTAAAGGGTACGGTAGAACCATCCCTGAAGATCAACTTACACAGGTTAAATTATTAGAACAACTTAAAGAAATTGAAAATGATCGAGAGTCAATCATTAAACAAATGCAGACTTACACAGAAAGTTATACGAAAGAAGATCTATTTAATAAAATTTTAAAGGACGCTCTATAAACTCAGGAGGTGCAGACAATGAATCGTACGAAACGTATTACTTTGCTAATCGTTTTTACCTTAATATTTGGTATCATTGCATCCTTCCATGAGTCTAGACTGGGTAAATGGATTGATACTGAAGTATATGAATTTATTTATTCATCTGAAAGTTTCATCACTACTTCTATCCTCTTGGGTGCCACTAAACTAGGAGAAGTATGGGCAATGGTCTGTCTATCTTTAATGTTAGTCGCATATTTAATGTTAAAACGCTTTAAAATCGAAGCGCTATTCTTTGTGATTGTTATGTCTCTTTCAAGTATATTAAATCCATTACTGAAGAATATTTTTGACCGAGAGCGTCCAACATTATTACGGTTAATTGATATATCTGGATTTAGCTTTCCTAGTGGCCATGCTATGGGGTCAACATCATTCTTTGGTAGTGCGATGTTCATAGTAAATAGAAAAGCATCAGGTAATAATAAAGGAATTATTATAGGATTATGCGCATTATTTATTCTTCTGATTTCTATTTCAAGAGTATATTTAGGTGTGCATTATCCTACAGATGTCATTGCTGGTATAATTGGCGGTGCTTTCTGTATTGTTCTATCAACATTAATACTTAAAAATCATTTATATCCAACAACTACGTAAAATATATCGAGATACATTCTTAAAACGCGAGAATGTATCTCAATATTTTTAAGGATTAAATATAAGCTATTTGAATTGGTAGATACTCAAAAGATTTAATCAAATCAGAATAACTAAATAAACTAAATAAAAAAGCAGTGAACCTCGGCATTAGATTCACTGCTTTTTATTAAAACGTTTAAAGTAAGTTTGAAACTTTAACGTTAGTCTTTTACGGGCATATAAAAGGGGAATAACTTGAAAATGACCAATCCTTTAAGAACGAAATATATGTGGGGGGAATTGTCTTATTCGGTATTGATAATCATTTTCAAATACTATTATACATCATTGATAATCATTGTCAATTATAATTGCGAAAAATTCTCATTTAAATTTGATTATATCATTACAATTTAAATACATTCTCTAATTTCAGTCTTTACTGTGATAAAATATAGCTTATATTATAAGAATATGCATTCGAAAACGCATCATTGATTTAACTCATTCTAGTTATTTAAAATATGATTAATACATAATAAAAGAGGTAAAAATAATAATGACTAATATACTTATTGTAGAAGATGAACAAAATTTAGCCCGCTTCTTAGAACTAGAACTAACTCATGATAATTATAGTGTAGATATAGAATATGAAGGACAAGCAGGGCTCGATAAAGCATTAAGTAATAATTACGATTTAATTATATTAGATTTAATGTTACCAAATATAAATGGCTTAGAAATATGTCGCCGTGTCAGACAAGAACAATCAACGCCTATCATTATTATTACGGCTAAAAGCGATACATATGACAAAGTGACCGGTTTAGATTACGGTGCTGACGATTATATTGTAAAACCCTTTGAAATTGAAGAACTATTTGCACGCATTCGTGCAGTACTCCGTCGTCAACCTCAAAAGGATATCATTGATATCAATGGCATTAAAATAGACGTCGATGCTTTTAATGTCACAATTAATGGAGAACAGTTAGATTTCACTAAAACTGAATATGACTTACTTTATTTATTAGCAACCAACAGAAACCGTGTACTACAAAGAGAACAAATCTTAGATCATGTTTGGGGCTATGACAGTGAAGTTGAGACGAATGTCGTAGATGTTTATATTCGATATTTACGCAACAAACTTAAACCTTATGGTAAAGATAAAACGATTGAAACCGTTCGTGGTGTTGGGTACGTGATTAGATGATTAAAAAGGGTACTTTAAAATATAAGTGGATGATGATTACAACGTTAATCATGTTTAGCACAATTATTCTTTTCTGTCTTGTTATAATCTTCTTTTTAAAAGATACCTTAAGAGACGGTGAGATTGATGAGGCTGAACACAGTTCAAATGATATCGTTAATTTAGTAGAATCACGATCTATGAATAATATTACTACATTAGATTTGACTGCTATGTTGGAGAATTTTGAAGAAGCCATCATTTACGATCGAAATGGTAAACAATTAATGCAATCCTCAAATGAAAATATGATTAATTTTAAACCTGATATTGATTTTGTTGATCCTGAAACGATTCAAATTTCAAAGCATAATGGAATCCCTTACTTAATTATTACAGAACCAATACATAGTGAACGTTTTGAAGGCTATAGTGTTTTAATTCACTCCCTTGAAGGATATAACAATGTCGTTCGTTCTCTATATTTTGTAGCCATTGCATTTGGTTTGTTGGCAACTTTCATTATGGCGGGTATTAGTTATATTTTTTCAACGCAATTAACTAAGCCACTCGTAACCATGTCGAACAAGATGATTCAAATACGACGAGATGGATTTCAAAATAAACTTGAACTCAAGACGAACTATGAAGAAACAGATAATTTAATCGATACCTTTAATGATATGATGTACCAAATTGAGGAATCATTTAACCAACAACGTCAATTTGTTGAAGATGCTTCTCACGAGTTACGCACGCCGCTACAAATCATTCAAGGTCATTTAAATTTAATTCAACGTTGGGGTAAAAAAGACCCAGCTGTACTTGAAGAGTCTCTTAATATTTCATTAGAGGAAATGAATCGAATAACGAAGTTGGTTGAAGAATTATTATTTTTGACTAAAGACAAAGTTAATATTCAGGCATTAGAATTTGAAGAAGTAAATATTAACGAAGAAATTCGTTCACGTATTAAATCTTTAAAACAATTACATCCTGATTATCAATTTAAAACTCATCTATCAAAGAAACCATTAACATTACAGATTAATCGCCATCAATTTGAACAGCTATTACTTATTTTTATTGATAATGCAATGAAGTATGACAAAGATAATAAGCAAATCGAGATAGCTACTCAATTAAGAAACAAACAAATTAGTATTGAAATTACAGACCATGGTCTTGGTATTCCTAAAGAAGATCAGGAGTTTATTTTTGATCGTTTTTATAGAGTTGATAAATCCCGCGCAAGAAGTCAGGGTGGCAATGGCTTAGGGCTTTCTATTGCTGAGAAGATAGTACAACAATATGGTGGATATATAACTGTTGACAGCGAAGTAAACCAATATACAACGTTTAAAATTATATTTAAATAAATGTTTAAATCGAAGCTGGGACAATTAAATTGTTCCGGTTTTTTAATGCATAACTTTCTTTCAAATAATCATCTACAATTAAAATACTCATTCAAACTATCTCTATTTCACATTTTCAGAAAAATTTCCCATCAATTTTCACACAAAATCATATAAATTCAAATTACTAGATTTAGTATTTTTGTTTTTTCCATAATATTCAGTCAATGGACTTTATCAAAGCCACAAATAGTGCTATTATTGACTTGTAAGCGGTTTAACTATTTTGTGGAGGGTAATACTATGGCAAAGGATAACAAGGATGTTACAGAAGCTCCTGTAAACTTCGGTGCTAACCTAGGTTTAATGTTAGATTTATACGATGACTATCTACAAGACCCTAGTTCAGTGCCTGATGATTTACAAGTTCTTTTCAGCACTATTAAAAATGGCGAAGCTCATGTCGCAGCTAAGTCAACCACTGAAGGGAGTGGTTCATCAGCGGGCGATGGTACAATTAAGCGTATTATGCGCTTAATCGACAATATAAGACAATACGGTCACCTTAAAGCTGATATTTACCCTGTTAATGCTCCTAAAAGAACTAATCTTCCTAAGTTAGAAATTGAAGAGTTTAACTTAGATAAAGAAACATTAGAAAATGTCTCAGCTGAAATTGTATCTGATCATTTCAAAGATATATATGATAATGCTTACGAGGCAATTGAAAGAATGGAGAAGCGTTATAAAGGGCCGATAGCCTTTGAATATAATCATATTAATAATAATAAAGAACGTACGTGGTTAAAACGACGTATTGAAACACCATATAGAGCTAATATCAATAATGATGAAAGAAAAAAATTATTTGATACTTTAGCGCATGTAGAAGGCTTTGAAAAGTATTTACACAAAAACTTTGTTGGTGCTAAACGATTCTCTATTGAGGGTGTTGATACATTAGTTCCAATGTTACAACATACATTAAAACGTGCTGCTGAAGTTGAAATTAACAATATTCAAATTGGTATGGCACACAGAGGTCGTTTAAATGTTTTAACTCATGTGCTAGAAAAACCATATGAAATGATGATTTCTGAGTTTATGCACACAGACCCTATGAAATTCTTACCAGAAGATGGCAGTCTTGAACTAACTGCTGGATGGACAGGAGATGTGAAGTATCACTTAGGTGGTGTGAAGACAACTTCTTCATATGGTATTGCACAACGAATTTCATTAGCTAATAACCCAAGTCACTTGGAAATTGTTGCGCCAGTGGTAATTGGTAAGACACGTGCATCACAAGATGACACAAAACACGCAGGTAAACCATCTACAGATTTCCATAAAGGTATGCCAATTATAATTCATGGGGATGCTGCATACCCAGGACAAGGTATTAATTTTGAAACAATGAATTTAAGTAACCTAGATGGTTATTCAACTGGTGGTGCCTTACACATCATCACAAATAATAGAATTGGATTCACTACGGAACCAGTTGATGGACGTTCAACAACATATTCAACTGATATTGCGAAAGGTTATGACGTACCAATTTTACATGTAAATGCAGATGATGTTGAAGCAACAATTGAAGCTATTGATATTGCAATGGAATTCCGAAAAGAATTTCATAAAGATTTTGTAATTGATTTAGTTGGCTATCGTCGTTACGGGCATAATGAAATGGACGAACCTTCGATTACAAATCCACTTCCATATCATAATATTCGCAAACATGATTCAGTTGAAATTATTTATGGTAATAAGTTAGTTGAAGACGGCGTTATTTCTAAGGAACAAATGGAAGACGTAATGGATAAAGTTCAAAAAGAAATGCGTGCTGCTCAAGACAAGATTGATAAATCAGATAAAATGGATAATCCAGATATGGAAAGACCTGAGTCATTGCAAGAACCTTTACAAAGTGATGATAAGGATTTCTCAGTAGATCATCTTAAAGAAATTAATGATGCTATGCTTTCATATCCTGAAGATTTCCATGTACTTAAAAAGCTAAACAAAGTTCTTGAAAAACGTAGAGAGCCTTTCGAAAATGAGAATGGTTTAGTAGACTGGGCTCAAGCTGAGCAACTTGCATTTGCAACGATTGTTCAAGATGGCATATCTGTTCGATTAACTGGACAAGATAGTGAGCGTGGTACGTTCAGTCATAGACATGCTGTATTACACGATGAAGAAAATGGTGATACATTCACACCATTACATCATGTTCCTAATCAAAAAGCCACATTTGAAGTTCACAATAGTCCATTATCTGAAGCAGCTGTCGTTGGCTTTGAATATGGCTATAATGTTGAAAATAAAAATAGCATGAATATTTGGGAAGCTCAATACGGAGACTTTTCTAATATGGCTCAAATGATGTTCGATAATTTCATGTCATCAGCACGTGCTAAGTGGGGAGAAAGAAGTGGTTTAACGCTATTCCTACCTCACGCATTTGAGGGGCAAGGACCTGAACACTCTTCAGCACGTTTAGAAAGATTCTTACAACTAGCAGCTGAAAATAATAGTACAGTTGTTAACTTATCTAGTTCAAGTAACTATTTCCATTTACTAAGAGCACAAGCTAAGAGTTTAGGTACTGAAGCTATGAGACCATTAATTGTAATGTCTCCAAAAAGCTTATTAAGAAATAAAACAGTTGCTAAACCAATAGATCAATTCACTTCAGGTGGTTTCAAACCTATTATTGTCGAGGATGGAAATAAAGAGAAAGTGACTAAACTTGTATTAGCATCAGGTAAAATGTTCATAGATTTAAAAGAACATTTAGCTAAAAATCCTGATAATTCAATTTTATTAGTTGCAGTTGAACGTTTATATCCATTCCCTGAAGGGGAAATTAAAGAAGTATTAAATGAATTACCTAATCTTGAAACAGTATCTTGGGTTCAAGAAGAACCTAAAAATCAAGGCGCTTGGTTATTCGTTTATCCTTATTTAAAATCACTTGTAGGTAACCAATTTAATTTAAGCTATCACGGTAGAATTCAACGTGCAGCGCCAGCTGAAGGTGATGGAGAAATTCATAAACTTGTTCAAAATCAAATTATTGAAAGTAGTATTGAAAAATAACTAGGGGGAAATATTATGCCAGAGGTAAAAGTTCCAGAATTAGCAGAATCTATAACAGAGGGTACCATTGCAGAATGGTTAAAAAATGTGGGAGATAGCGTTGAAAAAGGCGAAGCTATCTTAGAATTAGAGACAGATAAAGTAAACGTTGAAGTTGTTTCTGAAGAAGAAGGTGTACTTCAAGAACAATTGGCTTCTGAAGGCGACACTGTGGAAGTCGGCCAAGTTATCGCAACTGTTGGCGAAGGTAGAGGTAATGCTTCTTCAAGCAAAGATGAATCTTCAGACCAATCTCAATCTGCGAACAATGATGAAGCGACTAAAGAATCAGCTCAACCAAAAGAATCTCAATCAAATAATGAAGAAACACAATCTAATCCTAACAATCAACGTGTTAATGCAACGCCATCAGCTCGTCGCCATGCACGTGAAAACGGTGTAGATTTAAGCACTGTTTCTGGAAAAGGAAACGATGTTGTACGTAAAGATGATGTTGAAAATAGCCAAAAAGCAGCTCAATCCCAATCTTCTCAAGAAGCAAGCAAAAAAGAAGAACCTAAAAAATCTTCAGGTTCACCTAATAAACCTGTAATTAGAGAAAAAATGTCTCGTAGAAAGAAAACAGCTGCTAAAAAATTATTAGAAGTTTCTAATAATACAGCAATGTTAACTACATTCAATGAAGTAGATATGACAAACGTAATGGAATTACGTAAACGTAAAAAAGAACAATTTATTAAAGATCATGATGGTACTAAACTAGGTTTCATGTCATTCTTTACAAAAGCTGCAGTTGCTGCATTGAAAAAATATCCTGAAGTCAATGCTGAAATCGACGGCGATGATATGATTACTAAACAATATTATGATATAGGTGTAGCTGTTTCTACTGATGACGGTTTATTAGTTCCTTTCGTACGAGATTGTGATAAAAAGAACTTTGCAGAACTTGAAAGAGCTATTGCTGACTTAGCAGTTAAAGCAAGAGATAAAAAACTTGGTTTAGATGATATGGTTAATGGATCATTTACAATTACTAATGGTGGCGTATTTGGTTCAATGATGAGTACACCAATTATTAATGGTAACCAAGCAGCTATTCTAGGTATGCACTCAATCATTACTCGTCCAATTGCAATTGATAAAGATACAATTGAGAATAGACCAATGATGTATATTGCTTTAAGTTATGACCATAGAATTATTGATGGTAAAGAAGCAGTAGGATTCTTAAAAACGATTAAAGAATTAATCGAAAGCCCTGAAGATTTACTTTTAGAAAGCTAAGCTCAAAGGAATATAACCTCAAACTAATATTGATACAACGGCGTCACATCGTCGTTGTATTTTTTGACTCTATAATAAATTGGACTGATGACTAAAAATCATCAGTCCAATTTTTATGTTTGAATACAAAAATGGCGCAATTACCTCTATAATTATTAGCTACCAAACAAAATAAAAAAGAAAGGTAATGCGCCTATGTGTAAGTTATATTAAATACATAAAAAAACCAAAGATGATATTCAATTAATATTATATAAGCAGTGCTAAGACTATATTCAATGCCCTTAAAATAAATCGAGGTGTTATAATGAAGAACAAATAAAATTAAGAGTTATAGTTCACAAAATGCCAAGTGCACGAATAATTAAGGAAAAATGGAAAAGAGAAACAAGAAATGGATAAGTTACTTGGAATATATAAATCAATCACAAAAGAAGCTGAGTTATCTAAAATTGCCATATAAGTCTCTGATGAAAAGTTAGAAGATATATTACTTGGCCGAAAATAAATAACACTCATTTATAAAAGTTCATAAGACATTTGTATAGAAAATTCAGATTGTGATTTTTAGAGAACAGCAAATAAAGTATTTAAGTAATTAGCGTTTATATTATTGACTAATTATGGAATAGATAATTCTTATAATAATTATTACATCTCTTAAATAATCCAACTATTATATTATAAGTATAGTCATTACTAATTGACTAAAAAACGAACTATTTTTAATTATATAAAATTAAATCATTAGTTAAAAGACATATTTCAAATCACCCCCCTACCTTATAGAATAAGGGTAGGGGAGGGCTTGTTGATATTTATTATAAATTTGTATTTATATTCATTATACGAATTTTATCAAATTTATATATATCTTCGTATGTATTTTTTGAACTCATTAAATTAACGGTCCATTATATAGTTCATGATATAAATCATATTTAAAATGCGTTATAATAATTAAGAAAAGACAAATATTAGGGGTGTCATGCATGAGTGGACTTAGAAGTGTCACATTAGGGACAAGTGATCTTTCTAAAACAAATAAACTATTTAAAGATATTTTAGGACTAAATGTAGCATCTAAAAATCAAGCTTTACGTTTTGGTGATGCAGATTTAAGTCCAGGTACACGAATACATTTTGTTGAAGTGCCAAATTCTGAATATGAAAATCAACATATCACTAGTGTTGGTTTAAGAACGCCGACAGATTCAGGATTGGATGAGTATCAAACGATTTTTAAAGATAATCAAATTCAAGCAAGTGAAATTACTGAGTTAAACGGTAATAAGCATTTTAATTTCGAAGATAGCAACCATCAAATTTTTGATATTTATTCGAATGAACATAATACGGGCGTCGGACTAGGCACACCCACTTTTGATAGTACAGTAAATCCGCTACACCAAATTCAGGGAATTGGTCCTATCATTATTAAAGTTAATGAATTGCCAGTTACAGCATCTATCCTAAAGAATGTATTTAACTTAACTCATTATGCTGAGTACGAATCAACAGAGTTTCCTGACCAATTGATACAAGTATTTCAAATTGGCGAAGGTGGTTTAGGTGGTGAACTTCATTTATATCAGCCTAATGAACCTATTGAATTAAAAGAAGAAGGCATCGTTGAGCAAATTGAATTTAGTGCAAATTCAGTTGAAGCATTCAACAATGCACAAAAGGAATTAGATGACATTGGCATTCCTTATCAGACATTAAATCAAGGCGATGCTCAATCACTACGTATTACTGAGAATAGTGGCATCTCATTTATTTATACATTAGAAAAGTAAAACAATAATTATATGGAGGCATGAAATTTATGGCAATGTTACATGAAACATGGAAAACACGTACACCTATTAAAAAAGTTGAAGTAATTAATACAGATGCTAAGAAATTTACAGTTTCTGATATGTTAACTGTTGGAAAGCAATATGATGTTATTAATGAAACTGAGGAATACTATCAAATTATTGATAATTCTGGTTTAGTCGGTGGTTATTATAAAACGTACTTTAAAGAAGTTTAGTATCAATAATTAAGCATGTTCATGATTTAATCAAGACTTAGGGGTTATTTTGAAAAAGTGATGTAACCGTTGAAATATACTCAACATTACTTTTTCAATGCAACTTCTTAGTCTATTTTTCATTTTAAAGAAGGAGAGTAAACTACAAAAATGATTAAGAATCAATATATTAATTCAGATGAATCCGTATTTAACGATGCTAAAGCATTATTTAATTTAAATAAAAATATATTACTTAAAGGGCCAACAGGTTCTGGTAAAACCAAATTAGCGGAAACACTTAGTGCAGCTGTTAATACACCAATGCATCAAGTTAACTGTTCAGTAGATTTAGACGCTGAAAGTCTACTTGGTTTTAAGACAATTAAAACAAACGAACAAGGTCAACAAGAAATTGTTTTTATAGATGGTCCTGTAATTAAAGCAATGCGTGAAGGACATACCCTTTATATTGATGAAATAAATATGGCCAAACCTGAAACCTTACCAATACTAAATGGTGTTCTAGATTATCGTCGTCAACTTACAAACCCATTCACTGGAGAAGTGATAAAAGCGGCGCCAGGATTCAACGTTATTGCCGCAATTAATGAAGGCTATGTAGGTACACTTCCTATGAACGAAGCTTTGAAAAACCGTTTTGTTGTTATTCAAGTAGATTATATAGACGGTGAAATATTAAAAGACGTTATTAAGCAACAAAGTCAACTTCAAGATGATGCTATTATTGAACAAATTATCAAATTCAATGAAGATTTACGTACAATGTCTAAACAAGGACAAATTTCTGAAGAAGCAGCTAATATCAGAGCATTAATAGATTTAAGTGACTTAATTACTGTAATGCCAATTGAGCGTGCTATTCAACGCACAATTATCGATAAATTAGAAGATGAGCGTGAACAACAAGCAATAAAAAATGCGATTGAATTAAACTTTTAGAGAGGGATTATTATGAGCGATCGTTTTATCAAATTTAATGATGAGCAATTAGATGCTAAGCAAGTTATGATGCTACAGGACTTAGCGCGCTTACTTCTTAAAAATGAGCAAACACAAGTTAAAATTCAAAAATTCCCTTACTATGATCCAATTAATAACATATTGATCACAAGTTGGTTCTGGTCGCACCGTCCCGAGCATATAGAGAAAGCCGGACTTAAAACTGACGTGATGCTCGCAGCCTATGGGTATCAAATGATGGATGAATCTATTGTGAATGAAGTATTACATGATAACGAGTTTGAACACCCTAAGTTTTATCAGCAAATTTTTAGATTACTAGAAGATATGCGCGTGTTTAATCATATTCGTAATGAACGCCCAAGTACTTCTAAATTAATAGATTTACGTTTACAAACGAGATTGTCTTATACTGAATCTCAAATTAAATTCTATAAAACTAAAACTGTGTATACTGATTTACTATTTTTATATTTAGAAAAAGCATTTCTTAGTCAGAATTTCTTTGATATTCCAATGATGCATTCACAATTAGACGATATTTTGAATTCTATGTTTCAATATCTGCCTAACTTTTTCCAAAATGAAACATCCGAAGATAATATGTACTTAGCTCAACGTATCATGTTCCAAATTGATGATATGTTAACCAAAGATATGTTAAATGAATATTATCATCTCCCTCGTCGTGTATATGAGGCAATCCATGAAATGACGTTTGATGAGTTAAAACGTACAGATGCGAGTAATGTAGATGGAAAAGACAATACCTCTGAGGATACTGACTCTGAGACTGCTGAAGCTGAAACGAATGCTCAAGATAGTAAATCAGAAGGCGGTGCTTACCTTGAAATGGAACTTCATGAGGGCGAGAATAGTGAGGTAATAAGTGATAATGATACTGCTCGTGAAGGTGATTCTACAGACGATATGACAGACATGATGACCAAAAAGGGTCGTGGTTCTGACAATACATTAAATAATGATGAAGGTGGCTCTATAGGAGAGAATGCATCATTCGCACTTAAAGGGATTAATGAAAATGTAGAAGTTAAATGGAATGTTCCCGATATCGAACCGGATTACTTATTAGAGTATCAAAATGTTAAAAACGATGTTCAATTTGAAACTAAGGATTTAATTCAAATTATCAAGAAAACTATTGATCGCGAACATGTTGATGAGCGACATAACCTTACTAAAGGTCGTTTGCAAAGAGATTTAACAAATTGGTTTATCGATGATCAATATAAATTATTTTATAAAAAACAAGATTTAAGTAAAACGTTTGATGCCACTTTTACTTTATTAATTGATGCATCTGCAAGTATGTTCGATAAGATGGAAGAGACAATCAAAGGGGTTGTTCTTTTCCACGAAACATTGAAAGCATTAAATGTTAAACATGAAATACTTGCGTTCAATGAAGATGCATTTGATTCTGATGATCGTAAACAGCCTAACATCATTGATGAAATTGTTCATTATGATTATTCAACCATGGAAAAAAGTGGCCCTCGAATCATGTCTTTACACCCACAAGATGATAACCGTGATGGCGTAGCTATACGTATTGCTAGCGAACGCTTGCTAAGAAGAAGTCATAATCAACGTTTCTTGATAGTATTTTCCGATGGTGAGCCTTCAGCCTACAATTATGCACAAGATGGTATTTTAGACACTTATGAAGGTGTAGAAATGGCCCGCAAATATGGTATTGAAGTATTTAATGTGTTTTTGAGTCAAGATGTTATAACAGAAGATATTGAACAAACCATTCATAACATTTATGGTCAATACGCATTATTTGTAGAAGGTGTAGAAAATTTGCCGAGTCATTTATCGCCATTACTAAAAAAATTACTTCTAAAATCATTTTAATAGATATATGATTTCTATTTTAAATATTTATCAACTTTTCAAATTTTCTGAAATCACATAGACTTGTAAATCCTTTTTATGCTAGAATGTTTAATATTGCAAACATACACATAAAAAGGAGCAATTCTATGAATAAGAATACTTGGATAGTAGGATTTACATTATTCGCTATGTTTTTTGGCGCAGGTAATCTTATTTTCCCACCAAATTTAGGCCAAGATAGTGGTCATTTCTTTTGGCCAGCAGTTATCGCATTTTGTTTAACAGGAATCGGCTTACCATTGTTAGGCGTTATCGTTGGCGCATTAGATAAGCAAGGCTATGTTGGTTCATTAAATAAAATATCACCTAAATTTTCTGTAATATTTTTAATTATTATATATTTAACAATAGGGCCTCTGTTTGCAATTCCGCGTACAGCTTCGACTTCATTTGAGATGACTGTGACACCAATTGCTCATACGAATAGTAATTTAGTGTTATTTATATTCACTCTTATCTATTTCCTAGTCGTTCTTTACCTATGTATAAATCCAGGTAAAATTGTAGATCGTATAGGATCTTTATTAACACCATTATTATTAATAACAATTTTAGCAATGATTATTAAAGGATTTGTTGATTATAATGGTAATGCACCATCTCATGGAAACAAGGTTGATTACAATTCAGCTATTGGAAGTTTCTCAAAAGGCTTTACAGAAGGGTATTTAACTATGGATGCAATCGCAGCAATTGCTTTTTCAATGATAGTAGTTAACGCGATAAAAGCTACAGGGGTTAAACATGCAAATCAAATATTTAAACAAACAGTTATGTCAGGCTTAATTGCAGCCATAGCGCTTGTATTTATATATGTTTCATTAGGATTTATAGGCAATCATATGAACGTTGACAGCGCGACACTTAAAAATCTGACAGCTAAAGATCAAAATGTTGGTGCTTATTTATTAACAACAATGGCGGCGAATGGTTTTGGTGTCTTCGGTAAATATTTATTGGGTATTATCGTTGCACTCGCTTGTTTAACAACTGCTTGTGGCTTAATTGTATCTGTAAGTCAATATTTTAATAGAATATTCCCTAAAGTTTCATACAAAGCTTATACAATATTCTTTACTTTGATTAGTTTCATACTGGCAAATTTAGGTTTAAATGCTGTAATTTCTATGTCAGTACCAGTATTGAGCGTTATTTATCCTATAGCAATAACTGTTGTATTACTAATTTTACTTGCACGATTCATTCCAACTAAACCAGTTGCACAGCAAGTACCAATTGCAGTTATTAGTATTGTTTCAATATTAAGTGTTATAAGTACTAATGGTTGGGTGAAGATGTCATTTATAGATGCTTTACCATTAAAGCAATATTCTTTAGAATGGTTTCCAATAGCAGTAGTCGCAACTATTATTGGATATGTCGTTGCTAAATTCGTAAACCAAGACCATATTGTTTATCAAAAAGAATAGCTATCTAAACGAATTAATTATAATAAAAAAGCACATCATACTCATTTTGAGTTGTGATGTGCTTTAATCATTTTAGCTATTCCTTCTTCATCGAAAGTAAGTGTTGTTTTAATTCATCTTCTAAGCCAACAAGTTCTTTCTCAGCTTCTTTACGCTTTTGACGACCATTTTGTTGGATTTGAAGTGTTTGTTCAATTGTTTCAATAATATCACTTTGCGTTGTTTTAAGTGTTTCAATGTCTACAATGCCACGCTCATTTTCCGTAGCAGTTTCAATGGCATTTTGTTTTAACATAGCCGCATTCTGAGTAAGTAAATCATTGGTTGTATCTGTTACGGCACGTTGGGCAGACACTGCATTACGCTGTCTCATTAACGTAAGGGCAATTGCCATTTGATTTTTCCAAAGTGGAATACTTGTAAGAATAGAACTTTGAATTTTCTCAGCCAATGCTTGATTAACGTTTTGAATCATGCGAATTTGTGGTGCAGTTTGTATTGCAATTTGACGAGATAATTGTAAATCATAAATACGCTTATCTAAGCGATCAACAAATTGCTCCATATCCGCTACGGCTTGTATATCCATTTGATTACCAGTTTGATTGGCATGTTCTTGTAGTTTCGGAATGTCGTTCGTTTGTATTTTATATTTTTTTCTTTTAGCGGCGGCGATATATAAATTAACATCATCAAAGTAATCTTTATTTTGTTGATATAATCCGTCTAATAATTTGATATCTTTTGATAGATTATTTTTGTGTTTATCAAGCTGAATTGTAATTCTATCAATTTGGGAACTTACTGATTGCATCCTAGAAAACACTTCATTAATTGAAGCTTTGGTACGTTTAAAAAAGCGCTTAAGTTTGGATTGTTTCTCTGGATTTAACGCATCAGGATTTATAGCTTTTAACTTAGTCATTAATTGATTAAGTGAATCTCCAACAGGTCCAATATCTTTAGTCTGCACTTCATCCAGCATTTTATGTGAGAATTGAGACATATTTTCTTGCAAATGTGAGCCATATGATAATAGACCATCATTGTCTAAAGGTTTAATTTGTTGACTAATACTTTCAATTTTTTGCATTTCTTTATCACTGAATTGTTGCTGAAAATCATCTAAAACTGTATTTTGATTCGCTAGACTGACATTGCTATTATTATCTAGGTTTTTTAGTTGTTGTTGTACTATATAATCATCTAATGGATGTGAGTTGTTAAATTGATCATTTCGAGGCATTTAAAAAATCGCTCCATTTCTTTATTCTAGTTATCTTTATGACGTTTTTGTTCTAATTTGTTAATTTCCATTTCAACATCTAGACGCTCGTAATCATCTTCATTGATTCTCTTCAGATCAGCAATCAACGTACGTTTAACTTCATCTAAAGTTATACGAGTATGTTCTAATTTTTGTTTTTCTTCAATAGTTTTTTTCGGCATTTTTGCTAATCGAGTATATGACTCTATTAAATTTAGCGCATTATCTATATGCGAATAAAAGAAACTCTCTACTTTAAAAAACATTGCTGGCCTTTGTTTAACAGCAAAATGAATTGATTTTGAAATCCTATATATATCATTGATTTGTCTGAAATCTTGAATAGATCTTACATTAACAAATGATTTTAATATTGTTCGTATCTTATCTTGTGTTTGCTTTAAATGGTTGCTTACGTAATGATAGTCTCTTCGTGAAAGACCAATTTCTGTTAAATACTTCCTAGACGTGAGTCGTTGAGTAGGGAAGTAGGACACAAAAAACATCCCAATACCAACCAAAGCGTCAATAATAAATGAAAAATCAAAGCCAAATACGCTGACCATCCAAGACCCCATAGCTACTGGAATTCCTACAATTACGCCTAAAAGTCGAGAAATATTATATCTCAAATTACATCTTCCTTTTTATATTTAAATCGATTTAAAATCAGAAAAATCTTCACTCACATTAATATCTTCAAGCTCATAGTGTGTAACATGTGAAGCAGGTGATGCACCCTCAGTTACAGCATTAATAAACTGTTGGATGTCATCGTCATTACCTATTGCATATATTTCAACATAATCATCTACATTCTGGACAGTGCCTAGAATATGATACTTATTCGCTAATCTTTGTGTATAATATCGAAAGCCTACACCTTGAACCGTCCCAAACACTTGTAAATGCTTTTGCTTCATAGTATCACTCCTTATATTTATTATACGAAGTTTTATACTAAAAAACTAATAATTACTATGGAATAAATAGGCTATCGGACAAAAGTATGAGACATTATATTTTTAATTCAGATATAAAATAGTTAAAATAATTATTATAGGCTAATTGAAAGGGGAAATATATATGTGGACAGTTGCCAAAATTAGAGCTGACTATGAGGGATGGTGGTTATTTAGTGACTGGACAGATAAAATTATAGAGCAATATCAATTTACTTCATATGATGAAATGCTAAACTACTACATTAACATAATTTCAAAAAGTAAAGATTATTACGATAATTATGTTGTTGGAAAATACAATATTCATGCGTTTTATAACAATTGCGATTTAAATTTTTGTGAAGATTGTGAAGAAGATTTACAAATATTTTATAGTTTTATTGTATTAAATAATAAAGAAGTATATTATAATCTACCAAAAATTAATTAAAAGATAATTTTCTATAATTGTATTGCAATTTGGTAAGAACTAACATATAATTATTATTAAGCAATGGTTTTATTCCATATTGCAAAGAATATCTGTAAGAGTTATTTATAGCGTTTTGTTATTAATACATAATTGTCACATGTATTTTTTGTAATATGCGAATAATGCATATTGAAAGAATTTAGTCTTGGAGGTTTCAGAATTATGAAACAAGGTACAGTTAAATGGTTTAACGCTGAAAAAGGTTTTGGTTTTATCGAAGTTGAAGGTGAAAACGACGTATTCGTACACTTTTCAGCAATTAACCAAGATGGTTACAAATCATTAGAAGAAGGTCAATCAGTTGAATTTGAAGTAGTTGAAGGCGATCGCGGTCCTCAAGCTGCAAACGTTGTTAAACTATAATAAATAGATTGTAAAATATTGACTTTAGTAACACCTTACCAAGATGTAGGGTGTTTTTTTATTTTTAAGTTAAAATTGCTTAAGAAAAAAGTTCTACGAAAAATGAGATTAATGAAACTATCAATTTGTTTCATTAATCTCATTTTTTATAAAGAAAGTTTGTTTTTAATTCAATAATACAAAATACAATATCATTTTTATTATATATATTATTATACTGATAAGTAGGAGAAAGGAGAAGTGATTATGCAAGAATTTGGTCATCTTGAAGGTGACACTATCATTGGCCGTAATCATGGGAGTGCTATCATAACCTTAGTAGAAAGAATCTCTAAGATGATTATCACTATACGACCTCAAAGCCGCAAAGCAGATGATATTGAAGATGCTCTTCACTCTATGTTTTCAGCTTTACCTCCTCATATATTTAAATCGATTACTTTCGATTGTGGTAAGGAGCTCTCCAACTGGAAAACAATCTGTAACCGACACGATATCTCGATATTCTTTGCTGACCCCGACACTCCGTCGCAATGTGGATTGAATGAACATTCTAACGGGATACTTAGACACAATGGATTAGATAAAGAATTAGACTTTAATTCAGTCACTGATGATCTTATCATTAGTGTTGCTCAAAATATTAATCATCGTCCCAGAAAATCGCTGGGCTATAAAACACCATTGGAAGTATTTATGAGTTTTATCGAAGATGAGAAATTGTCTAGTTTATTTTGACAAACGAAATTATTAAAAGATACTAAATATACTCATTATTTAATGACAAATTTGATAGTCTTATTTTTTACCGATGCTATTTTAATATTTTTTTCACTTATTGCATCTATACGTTTCAATACTGGAGTAACTATTATTACTTTAATTACAGAATATATTCTCATAAAAGTTACAGACAGTATTGATAAAATTAAGCTTTTACTATCTAATTTTATCAAATTAGATAGTAATATTAGCTTTCCAAAAAATTTATTAATAATGAGTGTTATTACTTTATTATACATAGTAGTTATATATCTTGTATCAAAACTTATTTTTAAAAAATTACAATATTAGTAATCATATATCTTAATAATAAAATTAATTATTAAGATATTAAAAACCTACGTAGCAAAATTTATAAAGTCTACGTAGGTTTTAAGTTTAAACTTCTCTTTTAACATTCTTAAGAATTATTTTTTTATTGTTAATTTTTATTTAGTGTCGTTAATAATCAATTGACGTAATGATTGGCGTTTAATAACTTCACGTGCTTTACCATCTTTTAAGAAAAATACAGGTGGTTTCTGCATTTGGTTGTAATTAGAAGCCATTGAGTAATGATATGCTCCTGTAGAAAGAATCGCTAGGTAATCACCACGTTGAACAGAAGAAGGGAGTTTCGCATCACGAATAATGATGTCACCTGATTCACATAATTTACCAGCAATTGTTACTGTTTCATCAGCTTCTTCATGACGGTTTACTAATAATGCTTGATATTTGGCACCATATAATGCAGTTCTAATGTGATCGCTCATGCCACCATCAATTGAAACATATTTGTTTACTTCAGGAATTTCTTTAATTGTGCCTACTTCGTATAAAGTAATTCCAGCTTCTCCAACAATAGAACGGCCTGGTTCAATACCAATTTCCGGTACTTCATAATTTAGACGTTCAGTTTCAGCTTTGATTGCATCTGTAATTTCTTCAATACCTTCTTCAATAGGGAAGCTTACGTCTCCTTCAACGTATTTGATACCGAAACCTCCACCTAGATTAAGTAATTCAATTTTGATATCCTTTTCAGAAAGCCAGTTAAGCACAATCTTAGCAGTTTCAATCATCGCTTCAGTTCCTTCGATTTGAGAACCAATATGGAAGTGAATACCTTTTAGATGTAAACGTTTAGAGTCGCTCACTTTATTTACAGCTTCAATAGCCAAACCATGACGGATAGATAAACCGAATTTACTATCTTCTTGTCCTGTTTGAATAAACTCATGCGTATGTGCTTCAACACCAGGATTAACGCGTATGACCACATTCACCGTATCACTCGCATATTTATCGATTAACTCAATTTCTTCAAGAGAATCGATGACGAAATACCCAACGCCATTTTCTAAAGCATATTGAATTTCATGTTTTGTTTTATTATTACCATGGAAGTGAATTTTACTAGGATCAAATTTTGCCTCTAATGCTGTATATAATTCTCCCTCAGATACAACATCTAATTGTACATCCTCTTCTTGTACAAGTTTTACCATTTGAATACAAGTAAACGCTTTAGAAGCGTAAGAAATATTATATTTCAAACCGCTTTTTTGAAAAGCTTTATGGTATCTACGCATTTGATTGCGAATTTCATCTTCGTCATAAACAATAGTAGGGGTACCAAAACTTTGAGCAAGTGTTTTTAAACTTGTACCTGCCATAGTTAATTCACCATATTCATTATATTTTAATGCCATTTTTATCTATACTCCTTTATGAGAGAATCATGATTCATCGCACTAAGTTGTTCTGAGTTAGCGCCTACACCTTTGAATGTATATTCATCAATGCGTATATCGTTATTATATAATATCACTTCATCTTGTGCATGGACTTCATCATCAACTTCTACAAACATGTGACTCATCATTAATGCGCGAATAGGGTAGCGTTTACCTTTAATTAAAGCTTCATGTTTAGCTCTCGATTTAAGAATACCATCTCCATAGCCTACATCTACAACTGCTAATCGCGTATGATCTCTTGTAGCTTCAAATGCAAAACTATACCCACAATTATCTCCAGCATTCACTTCACGCACTTGTATCACATTACCTTTTACAGTAAGAGATTGTTTAATACTATACTCATCTAAATCACTATATGGTCGAGAACCATACAATGCAATGCCTACACGCGCATGTGTATGATAGGGTAAAAGTTTCTGACCTTCACGATAGTAACTTGCACTATTTTGCGCATGAATTAAATCAAATTGATAACCCTCATCTAATAAGGTATCGACTATATTTAACCATGCTTCACGTTCTATACTATACTCAGGCACATCAAATTCATCTGCATAACCAAAGTGCGTCCACAATCCACTAATAATCATTTTGTCTTCATTTGAGTTAATATAATGATCATTGAGTACTTCTCTAATTTCTTCTAATGTTTTAAATCCTGAACGATGAAGTAAATTTTCAAATTCTAAGTGCACTTTGATACCATTCAAATCATTCTTATATTTGTAATAATAGGCTAATGACGGTAAAGTCATTTGTATTTGATATTTTCTTACTTTTTCAAAATCATAAACAGCGTTCATTAAGAATATAGTGGCATCAGGTGCTATTTCTCGTACTTTAATGGCTTCTTTTAAAGAGGTAGTGCTGAATGTATTAATTCTAGCTTTTAAAAAAGTAGTAACAGCAAACTCCAAACCATAATGATAAGCGTTGTTCTTCACCACAGCCATAATTGAATTATCATTTTTAACTTTAATAGCATTTTGTAAAAACGCTTCTTTATCGACGGACCATATTGCTGTCAATGTGAATTACTCCTCTCCATAATGCATTAATAATTGTTCATAATAATTTGCTACATAGATTAATACTTTCTCATCAAAATTAAGATGAGACGTATGAAGTCCAGTCACATAACCTTTGTCTTCATTACGCGTACCAACGAATGCAAAGTAGGCAGGGGCTAACTGTTGACCATAGAAGCTAAAGTCTTCACCAAATAAAAATGGTAGGGGTTTATCTATAACTTCTAGATTTGCAGCATTAATTGCTTGTTCTACACTCGCACGCAATTTAGGACTGTTCATAGTAGGTGGGTAGCCTTCTTCAAATTTCACTTCACAATCCACATTAAATAATAAGCTTACACTCTCAGCAATTTTATGCATTTGTGTTTTTACTACATTTAAATCATTTGGATCATAAGTTCGAATCGTTCCTTCTAAATATCCATGGCTAGCTACAGTGTTAATAGCTTCTCCAGCTTCAAAATGACCCATATGAACAATATTTCGTTTTAAGCCATTAAGATGATACTGTTGTATTTGTCCTACTTGATTTAGAACGTGTAGAAGGGCTTCACCACAGGAATGACCTTGCTCTTTATCTGCAACATGACTTGATAATCCTTTTAAGAAGAAGCGATATTCAGTTGCACTTGCTGTAATTTCTTCATCACGGATAACAACTTGTCCTTCATCGGCAAATGGATTAACATGGATGCCAAAAACAGCTTCTATTGGATAGTTATTAAACGCACCTGCTTTAATTAGACGATTCGCTCCGCCACCAGTTTCTTCGGCAGGTTGGAAGATGAATACAACGTTGTGTGGAAGTGTTCCTTTATCGAACATTTCTTTGCAGCGTTTAACAAATAACATTAATGCCGTTGTATGTCCGTCGTGACCACATGCATGCATTACATTATCCGTTTGACTTCGATAATCGACATCATTTTCTTCAAAAATTGGTAACGCATCGATATCCGCACGAAATGCAATGGTATGATCACTATTACCGTTTAAGTATGCTATTGCACCAGTTTCAAGAGGGCGCTCATATGACACTCCTAATTCGTCTAAAAACTGTGTGATGTATTTTGTCGTCTCGAATTCATGTAAACTTAATTCTGGATGTTGATGTAAATGTCTTCTATGTTTAGTTACAAACTCTAATTCACTCATCATATCATTCCTTTATTAACTTAATTTGTCTTATTAATATTGTAACTTATTTCATCTTTTTATGTATGAGGTGATATTAATTTAAAATAGTCTTAATTTTGAAATAGAGTCGCATGGATTATTTGTCCACTGCTTGGGTCTATTGGTAAAAATTCTAAATAAATACGCTTTATTATGCCAAATCCACTCTTCATAAGAATAACTAAAACTGAGAAGGGCTCAGTTAAGCGCCTTCTCAGTTCAATAAGGCCATTGTGATTATGCAATACAGCTATAAAATAGTCTTTTGTTATTACCACTCATCAAATACTCATATCATTAGTCATTTAATTTTCTTAATGCTGAAACAATTTCACGTTTAGAGTCTTCTACTTCCGAAGTTTGTTTAATCACTTTAGCAGGGGTACCAGCTACGACTGCACCAGCTGGAACATCTTGAGTAACAATAGCACCTGCAGCGACAATCGCGCCTTCGCCAACATGAACACCTTCTAAAATGACTGCATTAGCACCAATTAATACATTATCATCTATGACTACTGGTGAAGCACTAGGAGGCTCAATTACGCCAGCTAGAACTGCGCCAGCACCTACATGCACATTCTTACCAGTTGTCGCACGACCGCCTAATGTAGCATTCATATCAATCATAGTTCCTTCACCAACTACAGCACCAATGTTGATTGTTGCGCCCATCATAACGACAGCACCGTCTTCAATAATAGCTTGTTCACGTATAAATGCACCTGGTTCAATACGCGCATTTGTGTTTGTTAAGTCTTTAAGTGGAATTGCTGAATTACGACGATCCATTTCAATTTCTAACTCAGTAATTGTATTTTGATTTGATTCATAGAATGGTTTCCAATCATCGGCTTCACAAAAGATTACTTTAGAATTGTCGGAACCAAATACTTTAAAAGAATCAGGGAAGGTAACACCATCAAAATTACCATTAACATATACTTTTAATGGTGTAGATTTTTTGGCGTCACTAATATATTGAATAATTTCCTCAGCTGATAAATGTTGTACCATAATTTAAGTCTCTCCTTAATATTTTCTAGATTTTATATCTTATAAGTTGTCAAACGTGTAATAACCGCTAGATTGGTTTATTAATTTTTCAGCAGCAGTGATTGCTCCATTTGCAAAAATATCTTTAGACTGTGCTTTATGTGAGATTGTAATGGTTTCATCTGTTCCTGCAAATAATACATCATGTTCACCTACAATAGTCCCACCACGAATAGAGTGAATGCCAACTTCATCTTTAGTGCGTTGTTCTGTATGTTCATGTCGATCATAAACTGGTGTGATATTTTGGCGTAAGTCTTTAATAACATCATATATTTTTACTAATGTACCACTAGGAGCATCTACTTTTTTATTATGATGTGCTTCAGTCAACTCGATATCATAATCTTGAAGAAGTGGTACAGCTGCTTCTAATATTTTAGTTAAAGCATGTACACCATAACTCATATTTGCACTAAAGAATATGGGCATGTTATGGCTTAATTCATTTAACTTTTCAACTAATTTTTCCTTTTCACCTGTAGTAGCTATAACTAAAGGTAATTGAAACTCTTCTTCAAGAAGTGGTAACAATAGATTAGGATTTGAAAAATCAATCGCTACATCCGCTTCATTTTGTGCATCAGCAATGTGATCATAGTGTGTATATGGTGTTGTCTCATTTTTTTGAGGTTCAATAACACCTATAATTTCATGACCTTTTTCCTCTGCTAAGCGAGCTACTCTTTGATTCATTGCACCGTAACCAATAAGTAAAATTTTCATTAAAGTTCACCTGCTTTAAACTGTTCAAATGCATTGATTAAGACTTTGGCATCTGCATCTTCTAACGGAAGAAGTGGTAAACGCAATTCATAATTACCAAAACCTAAATGACTTGTTAACGCTTTAATTGGAATAGGATTAACATCTACAGAAAGGGCATCTAATAATTTACTAATTGGTTCGAAATCGTTTGAAATATCTTGTCCACTTTGTTTAGCATCATATAAAGCTTGGAATTCTTTAGGAATTGCATTTGCAATAACTGAGATAACACCATTGCCACCTCTTTGATAAAATTCGACAACATTATCATCATTACCACTATATAAAGCGAATTCTTCTTGATTGATACGACTTTTAACGTCTTCATAATATTCAAAGTCATTTGTGGCATCTTTGATTGCAACAATATATTGGTTATGACTTAATGTTTCAACTGTCTCTGGTTCAATTGTCATATTTGTACGAGAAGGTACATTATATAGTACAACTGGCAATTCAACTTCATTCGCAATCGTTTCGAAGTGTTTAACTAAGCCACGTTGATTTGTTTTATTGTAGTAGGGGGTAATTAACATAATTGCATCTGCACCAAGTGCTTTAGCGCGTTGAGATGCTTGAATTGATTTGGCAGTATTATTCGTACCTGTACCTGCAATAATAGTCACACGATGATTAACTTGCTTTATAACTGACTCCAATACTTGTTCTTTTTCTTCTTCAGTTAAAGTAGGGCTCTCAGCTGTAGTTCCATTAACAATAATTGCTTTTACACCATTGTTTAATAGGAAATCTACATGTCTCTCTAATGCATTATAATCAACTTCATTATTTGTGAATGGGGTAGCAAGTGCTACTCCCACACCTTCGAATAAATGTGGCATATTATCTAGCTCCTTTTAAATTGATTACTTGCTCTAATACTTGTACTGCATTCAATGCTGCACCTTTCAATAAATTGTCAGATGTGCACCAAACGTGGAATGTATTATCTAATGAGTCATCTCTACGGATACGGCCTACAAATACTTCATCTCTACCAGTAGAGTTAAGTGCCTGAGGATATTCATTTTTTTCAGGATTATCAACTAATACAACACGTTCGTCTTTATCAAATAAATCTTTAATTTCCTGTACAGTTGCTTCCTTATCTAAAGTAACGTCAATTTCAACACTATGACTATCTTGTACTGGAACACGTGCACATGTTGCAGTTACTTTTAATTCAGGCTCATGTAAAATCTTGCGTGTTTCATCAATCATTTTTTGTTCTTCTTTTGTATATCCATCCTCTAAGAATACATCAATATGTGGTAATACATTATTATAAATAGGGTGAGGATACGCTTCTGGTTCTTTACCATTTGCACCTTCAGCTAAATCTCTTTTACCTTTAATACCTGAACCTGAAACAGCTTGATAAGTTGTATATGCAACACGTTTTAAACCAAATTGATCTTGTAATATTTTTAATGGTACTACTGATTGAATTGTAGAACAGTTAGGGTTAGCAATAATGCCGCGCTTAAATTCAGGTTGATTTACTTCAGGTACAATTAAGTCAATATCTTCAGTCATGCGCCATTGACTAGAGTTATCGATGACAATTGCACCTGCCTTTTCAAAGATTGGGGCGAATTGTGCACTTGTGCCACCACCGGCACTCATTAGAACATAGTCAAATTTTTCACTTGCTGCTTCTTCTGTTAATTCTTGTACAACATACGTTTGGCCTTGAAATTGAACTTCTTTTCCTGCTGATCTAGCTGATGAGAATAATACTAACTCATCGAACTTGATGTTTTTGCGATCAATTGTTTCTAACATTTTTGTTCCAACTAAACCTGTTGCTCCGACTACTGCTAATCTTGTCATAAAAGTCACTCCAATATCATTTGTTTGAATTTTAAAAAAATTATTTATAAGTAGCATGTTGATATTTAAATATCAAATGCATTGTATAATACTTCAACCGCTTTTTCCCCATTATCAGCATCTATCACATAAGAAATACTAATTTCAGATGTTGTAGTTTGATAGAATGGGATATTTGCATTAATTAAAGTAATGAAAGCCTTTGATGCAACGCCCGATATATCTCTCATACCCGAACCAATAAGCGAAATTTTAACGTATTCTTCATTAATTTTATAATCCAATGCGTTAAATGAAGAAGAAAGGTTACTCAAAATAGTTGAAATTTGTTGTACATCACTATCTTTAATAGAGAATGATAGCTGCAATCCTTCAACGTTAACTATTTGGGATATCATATCCACATTTACTGAACCTTCTTCTAATGCTGTGAACAATTGCGTTAAAAGACGATTATCAGGTAGGGGATAACTAATTGTAACGTGCATCATATGCTTATCTAATGCTACACCTGTTACAGCTTTTTTCTCTAATAAGTCTGTTCTTGACATAATCCAAGTTCCTTTCTCATTTGATAAAGTTCTACCGAGATACAATGGGATATCATAGTTCTTAGCAAGTTCTACGCTTCGAGTTTCAAGAACGCCTGCACCTAATGCACTCATTTCCATCATTTCTTCATAAGAAACATAATCTAAACGTTTTGCCTTACTTAATATTCGAGGGTCAGTGGCATAAACGCCATCAACGTCAGTATATATTTCACATGGAATTTGATTACTTGCAGCAATTGCAACTGCCGTTGTATCTGATCCTCCACGTCCTAACGTTGTAAGTTCAAATGCATCATTAATACCTTGGAAACCAGCAACGACTAACACATCTTTGTCGGTGAATGCTTTATCAAATGTTTCTGGATTGATTTCAGCAATTCTGCTTTTTAAATGATGGCCAATCGTTTTAATACCTGCTTGATAACCAGTCATTGCTCTAGCATTAACACCGATATCATTTAACACCATGGATAAATATGATACCGTCTGTTGTTCACCGGTCGTTAAAAGTAGGGCGAGTTCCTCATCTTTAGGTGTAGCAGTAAGATTTGATACATTATCCATTAATTGATCTGTTGTTTTACCCATAGCACTAACAACTACAATTAATTGTTCACCGTCATCCACACGGTTCTTAAGCATTTCTGCAATATTTTTTATCTTTATAAAATCAGCGACGGATGAACCACCGAACTTCAAAACACTTCGCTTCAAAACTTTACCTCCTAAAATATAGGGAGGCACACGCTATAAAAAAGAACAAGTTCGGAAGTGCGAACTTGTTCGTGATTTATATACAAGTGATGCACTCCATTATTAAATAATAATGACAAACTTTCAGCTCTTAACCACAAAGTCCAACAAATCATAGCTGCGATTATGATTCATTTCGGCATCGCACCCTTTCTATATTAGCTGTTGCAGACAGATTATCTAATATATACTGATGATTGATGCGCCTCATCAATTTCTTATTCAATTGCTATGTTTTATATTATACATATGGCAATTGTGTCTGTAAACCGATAATTGTGATTTTTTGAAATAGACTGAAAAATCAGAAAGTACTTTTACCATATGTAAGTAAAGGTTTATGAAATGGGTAATAAGATAGTAAAATACGCACTCCCCAATTTAGTAATAGGGAAGTGCGTATGTATTTATAGATTATTTTTGTAATACGCCAATCTCTTGTAAATATTCTTCATAAGGAACTTCTTTAGATAAACCACCTGATTGATTTAGATCAATCACACGATTTGCAATAGTATTGATAAATTCAAAGTCATAAGATGTAAAGATGATTGATCCTTTGAAAGAAGCTAATCCATCATTTACTGCTGTAATACTTTCTAAGTCAAGATGGTTAGTAGGTTCGTCTAATAGTAAAACATTGGCACTTGATAGCATCATTTTACTTAACATACAGCGAACTTTTTCACCACCAGAAAGTACACTAGCTTTCTTTTTAACTTCTTCACCACTAAATAACATTCGTCCTAAGAAACCACGTAAGAAAGTTTCTGTTTGTTCATCTTCAGGTGCATATTGACGTAACCAATCTACTAAATTCATGTCTACGCCTTCAAAGAACTCTGAGTTATCTTTAGGGAAGTAACTTAATGAAGTCGTTACACCCCATTTAAATGTACCTTCATCAGGCTCCATTTCACCAGATAAAATTTTCAATAATGTAGTTTTTGCAATTTCACTATCTCCAATCAAAATTGCTTTATCATTAGGATTCATAGTGAATGAAATGTTATCAAGTACTTTTTCACCATCAATTGTTTTAGAAAGTCCTTGAACAGTCAATAAATCATTACCGATTTCACGTTCTGGTGTGAATTTAACATATGGATAACGTCTTGAAGATGGTTGTATATCATCTAATTCAATTTTTTCTAATTGTTTCTTACGACTTGTTGCCTGTTTAGATTTAGAGGCATTAGCTGAGAAACGTGCAATAAAGTCTTGTAACTCTTTAATTTTTTCTTCTTTTTTCTTATTTTGTTCTTGAGCCATTTTTTGAGCTAATTGACTAGATTGATACCAGAAATCATAGTTACCTACATATAATTTAATCTTACCGAAATCTAAATCAGCAATATGTGTACATACATTGTTTAAAAAGTGACGGTCATGAGATACCACGATGACAGTATTATCGAAGTTAATTAAGAAATCCTCTAACCAACTAATGGCAGGAATATCTAAACCATTGGTAGGCTCATCGAGTAAAAGTACATCAGGCTCACCAAATAAACTTTGAGCTAATAAGACTTTCACTTTTTGATTATTTTCCAATTCTGACATTTGCTTATCATGTAAATCAGCAGATATGCCTAAACCTGAGAGTAAAGAAGCAGCGTCAGCCTCTGCGTTCCAACCATTCATTTCGGCGAATTCACCTTCTAGTTCAGCGGCACGTATACCATCCTCATCACTGAAATCAGGTTTCATATAAATTTCATCTTTTTCTTTCATGACTTCATATAAGCGTTCGTGTCCTTTGATAACAACATCTAATACTCGTTCTTCTTCATAGGCGAAGTGATCTTGTTTCAAAACAGCTAAACGTTCATCTTTACCCATTGAAACATGTCCTGTTTGAGAATCAATTTCTCCTGATAAAATTTTTAAAAACGTTGATTTACCAGCACCATTAGCCCCGATAAGCCCATAACAATTTCCTTCAGTAAACTTAATATTTACATCTTCAAATAGTTTACGATCGCCAAAACGTAAACTTACATCAGTTACTTGTAGCATGCTTTTACTCCTTTATTTATCGTTTATCTAACGGAAAAATTATATCATATTCTTTATATAGTTTCGACCTAATGCAAATCTAAACACGTGAATGATAGTTTTTAGTATGCATGTTATAATAATGAAGAATACAAACCCTCGAAGGAGAATATTATGGCATTAGATAAAGATATTGTTGGTTCAATTGAATTTTTAGAAGTCATTGGCTTAGAAGGTTCTACATACCTTTTAAAAGGTCCTAATGGTGAACAAGTAAAATTAAATCAATCAGAAATCAATGATGAAGATGAATTAGAAACAGGTGAAGAATATAGTTTCTTCATATATCCAAATCGCTCAGGCGAATTATTTGCTACTCAAAACATGCCTGACATTACAAAAGATAAATATGATTTTGCAAAAGTGTTAAAAACAGACCGAGATGGTGCACGTGTAGATGTAGGTTTACCAAGAGAAGTGCTAATCCCATGGGAAGATTTACCAAAAGTAAAATCACTATGGCCACAAACTGGAGATTATGTATTAGTAACATTACGTATAGATAGAGAAAATCAAATGTTTGCTCGTCTTGCTAGTGAAACAATTGTAGAAAAAATGTTTACACCTGTATATGATGATGAAAAACAGAATGAACTGATTAAAGCTAGACCATATCGACTATTAAGAATTGGTAGTTTCTTATTATCGAAGGAAGGCCATAAAATCTTTGTGCATGAATCAGAGCGTAAAGAAGAACCCCGATTAGGTGAAGAAGTAGAAGTACGTGTTATTGGTCATAATGACAAAGGGGAACTCAATGGTTCATTTTTACCTTTAGCTCATGAACGTCTTGATGATGATGGTCAAGTAATATTTGATTTATTAGTAGAATATGAAGGTGAATTACCTTTTTGGGATAAATCAAGCCCAGAAGCAATTAAAGAGGTGTTCAATATGAGTAAAGGCTCTTTTAAACGCGCAATAGGTCATTTATACAAACATAAAATTATTAATATTGAAACAGGCAAGATCTCTTTAACCAAAAAGGGTTGGAGTCGAGTAGAAGATAAATAATCATAAATATAAACATTTTCCTTCTATTTAAATAGTTGTTTTAATAGTACAAAATAATAACGTTAAAAATTAAATAATATTAAGTCATATTACTTATTCAAAGTAAAATACAACACTAACAATATATTTTACGCTTTCAGTCACCTTTACGGGAGTGATACAGCATTTCATTATGAATTCTGTATCACTCCCGTCTTTTTTATAGATAATTTTTATGGAAAATATTGATTTTTCTGCAATCTTAACAAAACCTTTACATTAAAACTATTTTATATTAATAAAAGGTATGTATCATAAGCATTGTAAGAAATACATATAACATTTTGGGTTATCTATTAGGAGGATATTTTAATGAAAAAATGGCAATTAGTTGGTACAACTGTTTTAGGCGCTTCAGTATTATTAGGCGCATGTGGCGGTGGAGATAGCAGTGGAAGTGGTTCTGGAGATGGCAAAGACCTTAAAGGTGAAGCAAAAGGTGAAGGTTCATCAACAGTAGCTCCTATCGTTGAGAAATTAAACGAAAAATGGGCTAAAGATCATCCAAACGCTACTATTTCATCTGGTCAAGCAGGTACTGGTGCTGGTTTTGAAAAATTCATCGCTGGCGAAACTGATTTCTCACAAGCTTCTAGACCTATTAAAGATGAAGAAAAACAAAAATTAGCAGACAAAGACATTAAATATAAAGAATTAAAAATTGCACAAGATGGTGTAACTGTTGCAGTTAACAAAGACAACGACTTTGTTAAAGAATTATCTAAAGATCAATTGAAAAAAATCTACAACGGCGAAGCTAAAACTTGGAAAGATGTAAACTCTAGCTGGCCTGACAAAAAAATCAAAGCTTTCTCTCCAAACTCAAGTCACGGTACTTATGATTTCTTTGAAGAAGAAGTAATGAATAAAGAAGATATCAAAGCAGAGAAAAACGGAGACACTAACGTAATTGTTCAATCAGTAGAGAAAAACAAAGAGGGTATCGGTTACTTCGGTTATAACTTCTACGAACAAAACAAAGATAAATTAAAAGAAGTTAAAATCAAAGACGATAAAGGTAAAACAACTGAACCAACTAAGAAAACAATCAAAGACGGTTCATATGCTTTAAGTAGACCATTATTCTTATATGTTAAAGAAAAATCATTAAAAGATAATGATGTTATGAAAGAATTCATCAAATTCACATTAGAAGACAAAGGTAAATCTGCAGAAGATGCTGGTTATGTAGCTTCTCCAGAAAAAACTTACAAAGATGAACTTAAAGAATTAAAAAAATACGATAAAAAATCAGATAAATAATAATCATTATTAATATCAAAGGGCTGGGAATTATTCAAGGGGTATTACAAGGTAGCAACTCTGCTACCTTGTTCTCGAATATATGGGTGATTGTTAAAATGTTTTAGGTTAATTTGAACTCATTGTTTACCTGATAATTTCTAGCGCTTTTTTAAATTTATTGGGAGAAAAAGAGAGGGTTATATATGGCATCGGAAACTAATGTTAGAGACTTGATAGCTAAAAATAACGCTAAAAAGGGCGGTTTCAGTGATAAAATCGTACCTATTATTTTAGGAATTATAGCTGCAATCTCAATTTTAACTACAATTGGTATTCTTTTCACTTTGATAACTGAGACAATAACATTCTTCACACGCGTATCTATTGTAGAATTTTTATTCACTAAAGACTGGAACCCAACTGGTTCTGATCCTAAATATGGTATTTGGGCTTTAGTTATTGGTACGTTGAAAATTACAGTAATTGCAACTATCGTCGCAGTTCCAATTGGATTAGGTGCTGCAATTTACTTAAGTGAATACGCAAGTGACAAAGCAAGACGTATTATTAAACCAATTCTTGAAATTTTAGCAGGTATTCCAACAATTGTATTTGGTTTCTTTGCTTTAACTTTTGTAACACCTGTATTAAGAACAATAATTCCAGCACTTGATAGTTTCAACTCTGTCAGTCCAGGAATTGTAGTAGGTATCATGATTGTTCCAGTAATTACAAGTATGAGTGAAGATGCAATGGCATCTGTTCCAAACAAAATTCGTGAGGGTGCTTATGGTTTAGGTTCAACAAAATTTGAAGTTGCTACTAAAGTAGTATTACCAGCCGCAGCTTCAGGTGTTGTAGCTTCAATCGTATTAGGTATTTCAAGAGCGATCGGTGAAACTATGATTGTTTCATTAGCTGCAGGTAGTTCACCAACAGCTTCATTAAACTTAACGAATTCAATTCAAACTATGACTGGTTATATTGTTGAAGTTGCAACTGGAGATGCTACATTCGGTTCTGATATGTACTACAGTATTTATGCAGTAGGTTTCACATTATTTATTTTCACATTGATAATGAACTTAATTTCTTATTGGATTTCGAAACGCTTCAGAGAGGAGTATTAATATGACAGCTACTACAAATCCTAAAGCTAAAACACTAATTGACCAAAATAAAGTAGAAAAAAATATCTCAAGTCGTGATAAAACAAATAAATTAAATAAATGGTTATTCTTTACATGTATTGTAATAGCTTTATTAGTACTTGCAGCATTATTGATACAAACATTTGTTAAAGGTGTTGGCTATCTTACACCAGATTTCTTTACAAATTTCTCTTCTTCTACACCTTCACAAGCAGGTATTAAAGGTGCGTTAGCAGGGACAATTTGGTTAATGATAAGTATTATTCCAATCTCTATCGTTCTTGGTGTAGGTACAGCGATTTATTTAGAAGAATACGCTAAAGACAATTTCTTTACTAGTTTCGTTAAAATTAGTATTTCTAACTTAGCTGGTGTACCTTCTATCGTATTCGGTTTACTTGGATTAACATTATTCGTTCGTGGTGGCGGTATTCAAGCATTAGCATTAGGAAATAGCGTTATTGCTGCCGCTTTAACAATGTCATTGTTAATTCTACCGATTATTATCGTATCAAGTCAGGAGGCAATCAGAGCAGTTCCTAATTCTGTTCGCGAAGCTTCTTATGGCTTAGGTGCAAATAAATGGCAAACTATTCGTCGTGTCGTATTACCGGCTGCTTTACCTGGTATTTTGACTGGATTCATCTTATCACTATCACGCGCATTAGGAGAAACAGCACCATTAATCTTAATTGGTATACCAACTATTCTATTAGCAACACCAACAAGCATTATGTCTATGTTCACAGCATTACCAACTCAAATTTACACTTGGGCTAAAATGCCTCAAGCTGAATTCCAAAATGTTGCATCAGCAGCAATTATTATATTACTTGTAATCTTATTACTAATGAACGCAGTAGCCATTTTCTTACGTAACAAGTTCTCTAGAAAATATTAATCCAATCAAATACAACATAATTTAGGGAGTGAAGGTTGAATCGATAATATCATGTTTTTAATAGAGCATAACTATCGTTTCAATCTTACAGATATAAAGGAGTTTTAATTATGGCAAATACAAATGTTAAAGATAAAGAGTTAGCAAAACATACTGATCAATCTCAAGAATCAATTTCAACAGTAGTTTCATCTAATGAAGTTAAACACAATAAAGAATCAGATAGCAATAAAAAAGTAGTTTATTCAACACAAAACTTAGATTTATGGTACGGAGATACACATGCGCTACAAAACATTAATTTAGATATTTTAGAAAATAATGTAACTGCTATTATTGGACCATCTGGTTGTGGTAAATCAACTTATATTAAAACATTAAATCGTATGGTAGAATTAGTACCTTCAGTAAAAACTGCTGGTAAAATTCTATACCGTGACCAAAATATTTTTGATGAAAACTATTCTAAAGAAAAATTAAGAACAAATGTAGGTATGGTATTCCAACAACCAAACCCATTCCCAAAATCAATTTACGATAATATCACTTATGGTCCTAAAACTCACGGTATTAAAGATAAAAAATTATTAGATGAAATCGTAGAAAAATCATTACGTGGCGCGGCAATTTGGGATGAATTAAAAGATAGATTACACACAAACGCTTACGGTTTATCTGGTGGGCAACAACAACGTGTTTGTATTGCTAGATGTTTAGCTATTGAACCAGATGTTATTTTAATGGACGAGCCTACATCAGCTTTAGACCCAATCTCTACATTAAGAGTTGAAGAACTTGTTCAAGAATTAAAAGAAAATTACTCTATTATTATGGTTACACACAACATGCAACAAGCTGCACGTGTATCTGATAAAACAGCATTCTTCCTTAATGGTTATGTTAACGAATACGACGACACTGATAAAATCTTCTCTAATCCTTCTGATAAACAAACAGAAGACTACATCTCAGGACGTTTTGGTTAATATTCTATAATGATGACCATTATTAGACATAAATACGAAGGTCAATTAGGTGAATTAATTAAGGATATTCGTCACCTTGGTCTTCGTGTTTATTTTAATCTCGAACATGCATTAGTGTCGTTAAGTGAAGAGGATAAAAATTTTGCAAGACAAGTCATTGAGAATGATAAAATAATCAATAACTTAGATTATGATATTAATGAAAAAGTTATTATGTTAATTACAAAGCAACAGCCAATTGCTACGGATTTAAGAATGATGATGGCAGCTTTAAAAATTTCCACAGACTTTGAACGCATGGGAGATAACGCAGCACATATAGCGCATATTCGTCTTCGAGTAAAGATTACAGATCATTATGTATTGACTCGATTAAAAACGATGGGGAAATTAGCAATGCTAATGTTGCAAGATCTTAATACAGCTACGAAACAAGAAGATATAACGTTAATCAAAGAAATTATTGAGCGTGATAAAGATATTGATGATCTTTATGCAAATATAGTTAACACAACATATTTAATAGATAATGACCCTTTTGTTGCTGGCCAAGCACATTTAGCTGCACGAAATCTTGAAAGAGTCGGAGACCATGTTAGAAATATTGCAGAGAGCGTTTATTATTTCTATACTGGTGAACATTATGAAAAATAATATAGTATCAAATCCTAAATAACCCAAAATCCAACAATTAAACCCTGATAAGACTGATTAAATCAGTTATTATCAGGGTTTTACTATTAATCAAAATATATATAATTTAATTAGCCTTGTTGTCAATTTCATTTGTTAATTGTTCAGCTTCATTAACTAAATCAGAGATATATTTAATAGTAGCTTTAAGTGGTGCATCTGTAGTGATATCAACACCTGCAATTTTTGCTAATTCAATAGGAGATAGACTTCCACCCGCTTTTAATGTCTCAAGCCATGCATCTACAGCTGGTTGGCCTTCTTGTTTAATTTTTTGTGAAACAACCGTACCAATTGTTAATCCAGCAGAGTAAGTGTATGAGTATAATCCCATATAGTAGTGGGGTTGACGCATCCAAGTTAATTCAGTTCCATCTGTTAATTCAACAGCATCACCAAAGAATTGTTCATAAACGTCTCTCATAATCTTATTAAGCACAGGTGCTGTGAGTGACTCACCATTATCAACTTTGCGATATACTTCACGTTGGTAAGCAGCTTCTAACAAGTGTGTTACCATATTATGATAATATGTGCGTGATAAAATAGATCCAATTACCCAACGTTTAAATTTAGGATCTTCACTGTTACTGAATAGATAATTTGCCATTAACATTTCATTCATGGTAGATGGTGCTTCTACAAAGTACATTGAAGCTTCAGAATCTAATAAATTTTGATGTTGTTGTGCCAATGTAAAATGACCTGCATGTCCCAATTCGTGTGCTAGTACAAACGTTTCAGTCATCTTTCCAGTCCATGAAATAAATACATATGAATGTGTATAATAAGGGCTAGCACAGTAAGCACCTGTGTCTTTTCCTTTATTTTGTGCAAAATCTATCCAACGATCACTATATGCTTGCTCAACCATTTGTATATAATCTTCGCCCAGTACATTTAAAGCACCATGAATATATTGTTTAGAATCTTCGATTGATATTTCAGGTTCATAGCTTGGATCAACAGAAACCTTTAAATCCTCAAAGCGCATTTTATCTAAACCGTGTATATGTTGTAATAATTTAGCGTATTTTTGCATTACAGGTGCTAAATTACTCATAATTACGTCGATTTGTCTGTCATACATTTCTCGTGTAACTTCTTGATCGTGTAATAAATAGTCTATGACAGAATCATATCCTCTTAAGTCAGCTTCAATTTTTTCTTGTTGCACATGTTGATTGTAAGTCGCAGCAGTAGTATGTTGATATTTTTTCAGAGCATCACTAAAGCTTTTAAAACTTTTTTGTCTAAATTCTGGATCAGCATTATCCTCGTATTCATTTTCAAATGTTGCGTAATCCATAGGGTATGTCACATTGTTATGTTCAAATGATTCGAAGGCAATATCAAGCATTTTCGTTGTGCCGTATAATTCATATGCACTTTGAAAAGTAGGCGATAAACTCGCCATTACTTGTTCCACTTCAGGTGACAATTGATATGGCTTACTTTCAATTAATTTCTCTAAGTAGTGAGGCACATCAGATTCTTCTATTGCTTCTTTAATAATCTCTTCAGGTAACATTAATATTTCAGATTCTACAAAGGATAACTGACTTGAAATCTTACCATAATTAGTCGATAACTTTGCGCTTAATGTTTGTGCATCAGTATTAGCAGTATCAACGCTTAGTCTTAGTTCCGCATAATTACCAAGACGATCAAGTTGAATAAGAATATTTTCAAATTCTGATAATACTTTTTTTATCATCTTAGCATCTGAAATTTTCCCTTTATATTGTTGATTAAATGACTTCGATTGATTTAGTACATTATCTAAAGCGTCATAAAATTGTTCATCACTATCAAACAAATCATTTAAATTCCATTTTTCTAGTTCTGGAACATCTTTTCTAAATGGTAAACCTGACGTCATAAATTCCACTCCCTTAAAAATCATTTCACAATCATTATACACAATATTATTTTCAAACTCATTATTAAGCCTCAAGACCGAGTTATGCTTATAGGCAAAGGGGTATAATTTAATTTCATATTATTGTATAGTATTTAAAAGAAAGATTTTTATTATGATAGGAGATATACATGACTATTTTTGATATGCCCAACTATTTATGGATTACAATAGTTGCAACGATAATTTTAACTGTCTTCTGTGCTTTAGTACTTAAGAAATGGTTTGTATCCGCAGTAATTACATTTGTTGCGTTAGCTATCTTAGCATTTTTTATTCCTAATTTTTATGATATCTCATTTCAACCATTACTAGGATATGCTGCTTTTCTAGCCATTATCAGTTTAATTATCAGCTTTTTATTATGGTATTTCACTAGAAATTGGCGTCGTGAACGTAAAAAGAAACAACTAGAAAAAGAAATTCGTAAATATGAAGATGATGACGAAACAATCCGTCATCGTAGAAGATAATAAAAAAAGCGTTTGAAACATATATGCATACTTGCATATTAAAATGTTTCAAACGCTTTTTTCTAAAGTAAGGGGATTAAAAGCATTTCACTAATTATTTTTAAAAGCTTTTTCAATTTGAATCTAACGCATGGTAGTTTCAATTCCACCCTCAGAAAAATACCATGCGTTAGATTCAAATTGATATACTTGTTTGTTCTTAATAGCTTTTAAATTTTTTATAAGGTCGTTATTTAATGAGAAGGTAACGACTTATCATTTCCTTTTTGAGTACAATCAATTACAAATAGTTTATCTGGGTTTACTTTGTTTAAATACTCATAAGTAATAGAATTCCCAGCAGAATTGGCTTTCATGGCTGTGTCAGCATGTTTTATTACTAAATCTTTATTTAAGAATGCTCCGAAACGACCAGTAGGTCCAAATGCTTTAACCCATTTATCATCCACATTTAAAAACAAGACCGTATCGTCATTAATAACTTTTTTAGTTTCAGCAACTTTTTACTTAGTTTCTCATTAAGCATTTTAGCCTTGTTTTGTTGTTTGAATATTTTCCCAAACAACGTCTTATTATCTTTAATGGAATCAATATAACGATCATTATCAAGACTTACAAATAACATTTTAGCGTTAGGGTCAGCTTTTTTTATTTTATCTAGCGTTTTAGTATGTGCTTGTCTAAATGATGTGAAGATAACTTCGGGTTTAGCTTTAGCTAAATTATCATAATTAGGTTGTCCAGGGTTACCTAAATTAGTATACTTATCATTTTAAAATTCTGAAAAGGAAGAAGGTAAGAAAGTAGCACCTTTACCTTTCGCAATTGCCACAATCCTATCTTCCAATCCCATCTGTTTCATAATTTCTAATGCACTATAATCTATTACAGCCACTCTATCTGGATTTACTGGTACCTTAACTTTCTCAGTTTTCATTTTTCCTTTAGTATGTGTATTATTCTTATCTTTAAACTCATATGTATTCTCAACTGTAATCGTATCCTTTAAAGATGACGACGATTTAGAAGTTGAATCCTTACCGCACGCAGATAATAATAAAACTATTGTGAAAAGTATAGCTATAAATTTAAATGAATTTTTCATAATTAACCTCCTATGAAATTATTATATTTGCAATTGATAATCATTTTCGATAAGAAGTTGTTTATATTTCATTATAAATGTAGCTATTTTAGTAATGTTTGCTTAATTCATCTAAAGATACACATAGCGCTTCCGTATTTGCATAAATACAACGGATATTTTTATTATTTTTTAAAATAGATGCATCCATTGATTCATTATTTACAAAATAACCAACTTTAGCATGTTGCAACATTTCAATATCATTATGATCGTTACCGAATGCAACATACGTAGGATATTTACCGAGTATATGCTCAATAGCAGTAAATTTATTAATATATTTAGCTGTAATATCAAATATTAAGTTCATTTGAATGATTAATTAGTGAAAGACTAGGTGCATTGGTAGCTATATATGTTACAACTTCGTCAAAGTCTTTTTCATCTATGTTCAATAAAATCGTCTTAATAGGTGAAGTAATCTCATTAATAGTTAATTTTTGTGTTAATAGTTGAGGATCTAGGCGTTGATAAATTGTATTTGTAGCATCAACACGTGCTGCATAATTCCATTCATCATCAACAATGTAATTCAAGTTATATTGATTAATGACATGTTTTATCACATTAAATGTTTCAAACTGATTAGTTGCAAGTGTCTTTATACGACCATTAATAGAGATAATGGAACCATTACCACCAATAAGTGCAAATTTATGAAATTTATTAGGTAGTACAGGTAATAAATCACGAATTGGTCTAGCTGAAGCAAAAATAATTTTATGTCCTATATTATGTAAACTAAAAAGTTGGTCGGTAATTTTACAGTCAATTTGACGACCATCAAAGCAAATTGTTCCATCAATATCCAACACGATATTCATATTTATTTCCTTTATATATTAGTATATTTAGAGTTAAGCATAAATAACTATATATAACCAGATATTTAAATGAATTGTTGCTGAATAGATATTAAATGTATATATAAAATCAGACATAGTAGGTAGTAAGATAGGTCCCCTGAGTTACTATTTATAACTTCCTATAATATATATTATGTAAACTAAAATGGAGCACAAATAATTATCTACATAAAACCTTTAAATTAATACGTTGTCAGGACGATTTTTGAACATGTTTTATTATTGTTACGTATGATTGATTGTTATCTTACAATATTTAGCTTAAATAATTTGTTCATTCTAAGCTAATTAATTTAATACTTAAAAATACACATGGTTATATAAATGTGTTTAATCTTTGTCAAAGCTAATTGTTAACTAATTAAGTACTACAACAGTTATTAATATCATCTACATAAAGCGAGTCATCGAGAACTCTTATTATATAGACTTAAGTAAATGTAATAATCTCAATTTTAGATATTAGGTTTAGTTATTACATTTGAATGAATCGTAACTTTTTCGTATTAATCTTGGTATCTATTTATATAAATTGTTAGTCTTAACTAAATTTGCTAAAGAATAATAATGTAAATATTTTAAATTTAGCAAAATAAATTTGTTTTGTAATATTATTGCTAAAAATCAGACGTGTGGTAATATTAAATTGTAGGGGGCAACATGAAAATCAACTTAGAATTTACCTACACTGTATTGTAACTTGTCTCTATCACGAGTTACGATAAAAAAAGGCTGTGACATCCACCATGTCACAGCCTTTAATAACATCAATTTATTTTTTTACTTTTTTGCGAATTGTATTAAGTGTATTAAACAACCAATATTTAACCTTGTTTATAGGTTTATAGAAGTCCCCGATTAGCTCTTCAATGTAAACATTAAATCCTCTTTTAAAGCGATAAACACCATAATCTTCACTGTTCTCTGTAAAATCACCAGATAAACCATAAAAATTATATCGATCATATCCATGTTCGAAGCAATAGTTCATCATATGCCAATGCATCATATATGGTCCCATATAATTATTATATTTTTCAGATGAACCTCCAGAGAAGTAATTCACTTCATATGAATTTGCAAAGAAAATTCCTGATGCCAAATTCAAGATTTGGCCATCTGTCTGACGTAATTCGCTTGCTTGTAAGAGTTCTTTTTTATCGTGTTCAATTTGCTTATCTAATTCTGCAATTTTTCTAAGTTGTTTATCATTTTTATTTTCTTTTGCCATCATTTGATCACGACGGTTTTCTTTATCATTTAAAGCGTCTTGCAATGATTTTATGTATTCATCTAAATCAATATATGCGAGTGGAACAAGCACTTTATCTCCATAAGTATCAAAGAAGTTATAGAAATATTCGTCTGTTTTTGATACGAAACCTGTTCTTGCTTCTGTTTCACGGTATAAATCTAAGAATATATGAAACTCATCTCTACCAAGGAATCTTACTTTCACCCCGTAGTTTATCGCTTTATTAATATTTCTTTTACGTTGGCTATCAAATTGTTTTCTTAATGATGCAGGTGTTTCACCTTTTAGAAAGCTAACACCCATCCATCTTGCTTGACTTGATGTGTCATATTTAGTAGTGAATCCATGGTGTTCATATCCATGTGATTTAAATAAATTAACTACAGCATCATTTTTCTCTCTATCTTCAAGTGGATTAATATCTTTATCATAAATTTGATAAATCCAATATGGATCAATTTTAACGTATAAGCATTGGTGTTGATGTAAATACTTTTCTAATTCACGTAAATAAAAATCAACTAAGCCTAAATCAGAATAATCCATTACTGGGCCTCGATTTGAGTAATATACATAGCTTCCCATGGTCGGAATTTTAGAGAAAAGACTAGCAGCTAGTACTTTATTGCTTTCATCTTTTACACCTAGTAACACTACTTCAAAGCCATCATTTTCACGTGTTTGAATATTCTCTTTCATTTGGAAGTAATGGCTTTCTAATGATGGGTTTTGTACAAAGTTTTCGAATTCTTTAACTGTTAACTCTGTAAATTTCATATTCGTCTATTCCCCTCTTAATTAAATCTATTTTTTAATCTTTTTGAGTGTCTTATACACTGAATACATAGGTTTGTTAATAGGTTTCACAAAGTCTCCAACATACTCAATTACGTCTGCATTGAAACCTTTTTTAAATTTAATGACTCCAACATCTTCAGCGTCTTCACTGAAATCACCGCTAATACCATAGAAATTGTATCTATCAATACCATGATCAATTGCATAGTTAATCATTGTCCATTGAACAGCATAACTGCCTGCAAAATGTCTATATTTATTAGAAGTTCCACCTGCATAATAAACAACTTCAAATGGATTAATAAAGAAGAAACCTGCTGAAATTGGTAATTCATTACCATGTTTGGCTTGTAATTTTTTAGCCTCGTCTAATTTTTGTTGATTGGCATCTAATTGTTTTTCAAGATTTTCTTTTTTATTAAATGCCTTTTTATTGTCTGGTCGTTTTTTAATATCTTTTAAAGCTTTATTAACATCTTTATTTAAAGTTTCACGTTCATTTTGTAATTCTTCGATGTACTCATCAAACTTAATATAAGCTAGCGGTACAAGCACGCGATCTTTGAAATGTCTATAACGGTTATAATAGAAACTATCATCTCTATCTTGGAATTCTTTCGTTTCGGTTGTATCTTCCATAAATGAACGGAAGATTGGAAGTTCTTCTTCTGATAAGAACTTAACTTTCACACCATTTTTTTGAACTTTTTTAGTATTACGTTTACGTAGACTATCCATTCCATTTAATATATCTTTAGATGTTTTATTTTTTAAATCTAAAACAGAATGATATCGGATTTGTTTAATCGGATCAAAACCTTTATTAAAGCCTTCATGTTTAAATCCGAGATGCTTCATCTTATCAAAGAACCAATCATTACCAGCATTACCTGTAATTTCACCATCATGATTTAAGTATTGGTATGGTAAATAAGGGTCAACTCGAACATAAAGACAATTATGCTGTTTTAAATACTTTGTTAACTCATTAAAGAAAAAGTGAACAAGCTCTCTATTATCATAATCAATTACAGGTCCTCGGTTAGAATAAAAGTACTTGAAAAATTTCATGACTGGTACTGCTGTCAACATGCAGGCTGCAATGACCTCATTTTCATTGTTTTTTATACCAACTAAGTGAGTTTCTGTTTTATTTGCAACTTTCATCTCATAGTTTTCAGTCATTTGTGTGAAATGACTATATGGCATCTTATCTGTATAATTGCCAAACTCTGCAGCTGTTAAATTTGTAAACTTCATTATTTATTGCTCCTACTTCAAAGAATCTTTATCTACTTTTTAGTTCAAAATTTAAATTATAATTTTCAATAATATCTTTATCTTCAACCAAAAATTTATTTATCCAGTTTCATTAAGTATACAATAGATATTAACAAAACTAAAATACAAACCATTTATTAGTTTGAAATATTTTGCAAAATAAATAAATAGAGATTAAGACATCAAACATCGTCTTAATCTCTAGTGAACTTCCTTTATAAATTACATATCCACCAAGGTACTTCTTATACCTAAAGCGTATCTAGCGTTTCTCTTACTTGTTTTAAATAGTGAATCGTATCCTCGTTATTATCTTGACAAAAGCGTTTTACAATTTCACTACCAATTACTACACCGTCAGCAAAAGTAGCTAAATCCTTTATATGTTCTTTAGTTCTGATGCCAAAACCTGCAACTACAGGTATATCCGTATGTGCTTTTAGATGTTTTAATTTATCTTTTAATTGAGGATGAAACGTTCCATTTTTGCCTGTTGTTGCATTCATAGTTACAGTGTATATAAACCCTTCAGCATGCTTAACGATTTCTTTTATACGGTCATCATTTGCAGTCATTGATATGAGAGATATTACTTTAACATCAAATTTGGATATTTTTTGCTTTAATTTTTGAGTTAATTCGTTAGGCAAATCCGGAATAATTACGCCGTAAACACCTACTTTTTCACATTCTTTAAAGAAAGCTTCTTCTCCATAAGAAACAATGATATTGAAATAAGTCATTAGTACATATTTGCAATTAATTTCATCTTTATTTTTGGATAATTCATTAAAAATGTAATTAATGGTCACGCCTTGCTTGATAGCTCGGTTGCCTGCTTCCATTATTATGGGACCATCAGCTACTGGGTCAGAGAATGGTATACCAATTTCTATTATATCAGCACCATTCTCATCTAAGATTTTCATATTTTTAATAAATGACTTATTCCCCATAATGTATGGAATAAATAATTTAGTCATGTGATTCACCTCTTGTTTGCATATAGTGTCTAATTGTTTCCATATCCTTGTCACCGCGACCTGAAATAGTAACTACTAAAATTTCATCTTTATTCATTTTAGGTGCTATCTTTTCAACATAACTAAGTGCATGTGCACTTTCAATGGCAGGTATGATTCCTTCCATTTTGCTGAAGCGGATGAGCACCTCCATTGCTTCTGTATCAGTGGCACGTTTATATTGCACACGTCCAATATCGTGATAATATGAATGTTCAGGACCTATACCTGGATAATCTAAACCTGCAGATATAGAGTGTGCTAATTCTACTTGTCCATATTCATCTTGAATTAAATACATTTTTGAACCATGAAGTACGCCCGGACGTCCTTTTCCAATTGCAAGTGCGTGCTTAGCAGTATCAATCCCTTGTCCTGCAGCCTCTACACCATATAATTTGACCTTATCTTTAATAAAAGGATAAAAAGTCCCTATTGCATTAGACCCTCCGCCTATACATGCAACAACTGCATCTGGTAATCGACCAGTTTTTTGAAGTAATTGTTCTTTAATTTCTTGACCTATAACACTTTGAAAATCTCTGACCATCGTTGGAAAAGGATCAGGTCCTAATGCCGAACCTAGTAAATAGTGTGTATCTGCAACATGACTTACCCAATACTGTAATGCCTTGTTTACCGCATTAGAAAGTGTTCCTTGACCTTCATCCACTGCTTCAACTTTAGCTCCTAATAATTCCATACGAAATACATTAAGCTGTTGACGTTTGATATCTTCTCTTCCCATAAATACGATTAATTCCATATCAAATAACGCAGCTACTGTGGCACTTGCTACACCATGCTGACCCGCGCCCGTTTCAGCAACTAGTTTATTTTTGCCCATACGTTTTGCCAATAAAGCTTGCCCTATCGCATTATTAATTTTATGTGCGCCGGTATGATTCAAATCCTCACGTTTTAAATATATTTGAGCTCCACCCAACGCTTCACTATATGATTTTGCATAAGTCAATGGGGTTTCTCTACCTACATATTCTTTCAAATAATAAGTTAATTCATCTTGAAATGATTGATCTTGTTTAGCCTTCTTATACGCTTGTTTTAATTCAATAATTGCTGGCATTAATGTCTCTGGAACATATTTCCCACCATATTCTCCGAAAAAACCTAATTCATCTGCTTCAGTTTGTATATTATACATATTATAATTCTCCCTTCACTTGTTGTATCACAGTTAACATTTTATTTTTGTCTTTTATACCATCCGTTTCAATGCCGCTTGAAATGTCATAACCTAAATGATTCAACTTCATCATTTCAATTTGTTTTATCTTATCAACGTCAATACCTCCAGCAATTAAAAACGGTATAGATTGATCTAAGCCCTTAAGCAATGTCCAATCAAAAGATTGTCCAGTCCCACCATATTGCTCTGATGGCGTATCTATAATAAATAAGTCAACATGCTCTTTGAATTGATCGATATCATTTATTATATTTTGAGTAGCTGGTAAAGCTTTAATTATCTTAATATTCTTAAAATTTAAACGACATTGTTTGATAAAATCAATCGTCTCTTCACCATGGAGTTGGATAGCATTAATATTAGTAGCATTAATAATTTTCTTTATTAATTGCAATGTTGGATTAACTAATACGACTAATCTATCTATTTCGTCTGGCAACAATCTTGATAGTTTATTTATTTGCTCAATATCCAAATGTCGTTTACTTTTGGGATAGTGTATAAATCCCACCATGTTTATATTGAGTGGTCGAATGCTTAATGCTTCTACTTTAGTTTTTATACCGCAAAATTTTAAAATCATTGTTTCACCTTTTTTAATTTGAGTGAGGGTATAAAATGTTCTAACTCATTACAATTCATTAAGGCTCCACCAACTAATAAGCCATCGATCCCACTTTTTACTATTTGCTTAACCTCTTGTTGTGAATGAATTCCACTTTCAGATATATATAAATAGTTCTCTTTCTTACACTTAAGTATTTGATTAGTATGTTTAACATCGGTGTTGAATGATTTTAAATCACGATTGTTTACCCCAATGATTTGTGGATTTAATTGATAGGCACGTTGTAATTCAATACCATCATGTACCTCTACTAACACTTCTAGTCCCTTAGAACTTGCATATTGATAGAGTTGTCGTAACTTTTCATCGGTAAGTATATTTACAATGAGTAAAATAATTGAAGCACCTGCTTTTTGTGCAACATCAATTTGAAGCGAATCAATGATGAAATCTTTACATAAAACAGGTAATTGTGTTGTTTCGGATATTTGCTGTAATCTTTCAAAGCTACCACCGAAATAACGTTCGTCTGTTAATACGGAGATCGCATTTGCTCCATAACGTTCATAATCAATTACTTGTTTAATTATATTCGTTTGTTGAAAAGCTTGTACAGATGGACTCTTCGATTTGATTTCAGCAATTAATGTTAAATTGTCATTATTAATTAAAGCATCCGTTAATCGTGATTTATTTTTATGTTTAACCTCTTTCAAATTTTGTAATTTATCATGATAATAGCCGTCTTTTAATAATTGCTCTTTATAATCCACTATTTCACTTAATATCGTCACAGATATCACCTCTCATTCTCATAAATTGTTCCATCGCTCTACCACTATCAATTAAGAACGTAGCTAAACTTATTCCAGATGCTATCGTATCTACTTTTTCAGAAACATATAACGCAAGTGCAGCATTTAACAAAACAACATCCCTTCTACAAGTTTTATCATCTCCACTTATAATATCTAATGTAATCATTTTGTTTTCTCTTGGACTGCCTCCTTCTAAATCTTGGTTACTTGCAATCTTTAAACCATAATCTTTAGCATTTACAAAATAATGCGTTATGTCTCCATTTTCATTTAATTCATAAACTTCATTGTCTCCTGAAAGCGTAGCTTCATCCATACCATTTGCTCCATGTAACACTATTGCTCTCCGTCGCCCTAAATCTTTCAATGTTTGTGCTATCATGTACAATCGACTTGGGTCGTACACTCCTAACACTTGATAGGTCAATTTAAATGGATTGATAAGTGGCCCAACTATATTAAAAATAGTCGGTATAGAAATCATTTTTCTAACAGGTTGGATATATTTCATTATTGGATAAGACTCAATTGCACTAATAAATGCCAATCCCTGTTCTTCAATTTGTAATGGGACTTCTGAAACTTTTGTCGTCTTTATTCCCAGTTGATTTAACAAATCAGTACTTCCTGAATGGGATGTTATACTTCTATTTCCGTGTTTAATGACTGGAATACCAGCGCTTGCTACTACAAAAGACACTGTTGTAGAAATATTGAAACTGTTTGACTTATCCCCTTCTGTACCGCATACACACATACTTCCTTCATATGTTGGTTGATTAGGATACATGGTTTGAATTAAACTATTGACGACATAGGTTAATTCTTGTTGTTTAATTTCCTTTTTCGTAAATCGCGTTAATAAGTCGACCTTGTCTTCCACATCAATTTCAGGATTAGTTAGATAGGTTATGAATTGTGTTGTCTCTGATTGCGTTAAAGTTATGTCATTATCCAATTGTTTTAGTAATCCCACTCAAATTCACCCTTTCTTTTACAATACGAATGAAGTTTTTAATAATTTGTGAACCAAACTCAGTAGCAAATGATTCTGGATGATACTGTATACCGAAATGAAGATGTTGTTTGTCCTCGAAGGATTGTATTGAATCTGATGTACTTCCCGTAATGATTAAATTCTTAGGAAAAGATTTTATCTCACTTACAAGTGAATGATATCTCATAATTTTGAATTGGTGCGGTATCGTCAAATAGAGTTCTGACTCGTTTTTAACTTCAAGTGTATCTACCTTTCCATGCATGACTTTCTCTCCTTGAATAACTTTGCCACCGTAGTAGCACGTTAATGCTTGAGCACCTAAACAAATACCTAAAATTGGTAAAGTATGATATTTATCGATAATTTTTACCAATTCATCGCCATCTAAAGGATGACCAGGACCTGGAGAAATGATTACCCCATCAATTTTCTCTAAATAGTTCAATACATCTTTATCATCTGGATATTTAATAATCACTTCATCAATTTGACTAACTATATCAACCAAGTTATACGTAAACGAATCGTAATTATCTATAATTAATATCATGGTGTTACCTCCAATAAGCTTTTTGCTTTAAGTCGTGTTTCTTCAAGTTCCTTTTCAGGTATAGAATCGTACACAACACCACAGCCTGCCTCGACATTAACAGTGTCGTCATCAATCAACATGGTTCGTATTGCCAATGCAAAATCTAAATTTTGATTACAATTGATATAACCAACGCCACCGCTATATACGCCTCTTTTATATTGATAGGATTCATATATGCGTTGAATAGCTCTTAGTTTAGGTGCTCCCGATACTGTCCCAGTTGGTAAAAGACTTGCTATAGTAGTCATTGGAGATATATCTTTTCTAATTTTTCCTTTTACTTCACTAACGATATGCATGACATGTTCATATCTTTCAATCACCATTAGTTTTGATATTTCAGATGTCCCCGTAATACTTACTCTATGAATATCATTTCTACCTAAATCCACAAGCATACTATGTTCACTTATTTCTTTCTCATCTGTAATTAATTGGTGTGCATTGCGTTCATCTACCTCTGAGGTAGTGCCACGTCTAATCGTTCCTGCAATTGGATTAGTTATTACTTCGCCGTTATGCACTGCTACAAAGCTTTCTGGTGAACTTCCAACTATAATCTCATTTTCCATGTTCATGTAATACATATATGGACTAGGGTTCTTACGTTTTAAATTTTGATAAAGCTGATAACTCAATTGGTTTTTATTTTTTCCGAAATGATGTTGGTAGCTATATATTCTAGAGGGCACAACTTGAAACATATCTCCCTCAGTAATCCGTTGTTTCATTTGAGTAACAATATCGATAAATTGTTTATCAGAAATATTTACTTTTATCTCTGATCTCTTAGGCACCATTTTATTATTCTCTTGGTAAACTTTAATTTGAGACAATGCTTGAATTCTATGCTTCACTCTTAATTTTAATTCTGCATTACTTGCTTTTGAAAATTGATTAGAAGCAATCACGTATAATTCATCCTTGTAATGATCAAATACAAATACATCCTCTATCATGTAGAAAGACACGTCTGATATTGTTTTCATACTCTTAATAGCTACTCGTTTTAAAATTGGAAATTCATGTCGCACTAAATCAAAACCACATGTTCCCATAAAGCCAGAAATAAATGGCAGTTGCTTTAATTTTTCATCATTTATGACACAATCAAATTGATTGATGAATATTTTTAAATAATTATATGGCTCAGTAGTTATAACTTTATCTTCTTTCAAAGTCTTAATAATTAATTCATTATCATTTAATTTGACGGTGCCATAATAATCGAATGCTACGATAGAGTATCTGCCTTTTAATTGTTGTTGACTTGCGCTTTCAAATATAATTTTATGTTCATTCAACTGTCCTAAAGCTTCAGGTGTTATGTGAGCTTTTAATACTTCATAATAAAATTCCATTTTCTCATCCCTTTCACTAAAAAAACGTCAGCCTCCTTATGTAAAGGACGCTGACGCGCGGTACCACCTTAATTAACGAAATATTCCGAATAATCGAAATATTAAGCGTTCACTCAGTCTTATTGATTTGTCTTTCAACATAAACCCAAATTCATGATAAGGGGTGTTGATTTGCATCTACCATCAACTTTCTGTCACTACCTTACTCACCACTACTTCATTTATGCCTATTTAATTGTACATAAAAACACCACAGCATACGCGCTTTACTCTATAAGGACGCGTTACCGTGGTGCCACCTTAGTTAACAATACTTTGCTCACTCATACTTTATTAAAATTTAAAATTCTAGACCCAATTCGATTAATATGTTGTGCCAATTTACATCACCCATTGGCTTTCTATTTGCTACAAATCATATTATCTACTTCATTCATAGAATTGTTTGATATTTCTTATAATTCAGTATAATACAAAACTCTATTTTATTTGTCAACAATCAATTATAAATTTATTGGCGATAAACAATATGCGTATAAAAGATTTTGAGTTGCATCAATAGACTCAATATGAGTTCTTTCAAGCGCGTGAGATGATTCTATACCAGCACCAAATAAACCATGACGAATGTCTGCACCTGCTTTTAGTGCTGCTGATGCATCAGAGCTATAATAAGGATAAATATCAACTTTATAAGGTATGTCATTAATTTTACATAAATTTATTAAATGTGATTTTAATTCTTTATGATAAGGACCTGATCCATCTTTAGCACAAATCGATACAGTATATTCATCTGAGGTTTGACCATCGCCTAGCGCTCCCATATCAAATGCAATAAACTCTACTATCTTATCGGATATTGATGCATTTGCATCATATCCTATTTCTTCGTTATTAGAAATATAAAACTGAGTCGTATGTGGTAATTGCGTTTCTTCTTGTTTAAGTTTCTCAAGCAGTTCTAGTATCATTGCTACACTTGCTTTATCATCTAAGTGTCTTGATTTAATAAATCCTGATGATGTAATTTCAGTTCTGGGATCAAAACTTACAAAATCTCCCACTTCAATCCCTAAATCTCTTGTCTCTTGATCAGACGTTGTTTTTTCATCGATACGAATTTCCATATGTTCGCCATCTCTAGGTATTTCATGATTATTTCTGTAAACATGGACACTTGTTTCATGCAAACAAATCGTTCCTGTATATACTTGTCCTGAATCAGTTTGTATCTCACAATACTCTCCTTCAATCGCGTTATATGTAAATCCACCTATTAAACTAATAGATAATCGACCATTTTCTTTAATTTCTTTGACCATCGCGCCTAGTGTATCTACATGGGCAGTAATGCATCTTTGTTGTTCATCATTTTCACCTTGTACTTCGATAATTAAGGCACCTTTATTGGTTGTCTTAGTATCATAACCTAACGCTTCAACTTTGTTCTTAACATAATTAATTGCTTCCGTAGCATTACCAGATGGGCTATTAATTTCTGTAAGTTCTTTTATTGTTTTCAATACTTTTTGCGTCATCATTATCTCCCCTTTTTTAAAATAATTATTGATAACATTTTATCGTATTTATAGAACTATCACTATTAATTCATTCATTTTACTATTGTTTATCTGCACACTCTACCTTACAATGTACATATTCTGAAAATTTTGAAATAAGGTGATTCATCATGAAAAATATTTTATTTATAGGACTCGGTTTGATTGGTGGCAGTTTAGCAAGTAATTTAAAATATTATCAACCTAATCTAACAATATCAGCATTCGACGCTGATAAAGATCAACTTGAAAAAGCATTATCAATAGGAATAATTGATAAAAAAATTGAAGACTATAGTGAAGGCGTAAAAAATGCAGATATCATCATTTACGCTACCCCCGTACAACAAACTGAATTATACTTAAAAGAATTACCTAATTATCAAACACAATCTCATTTAATTGTAACTGATACTGGTAGCACTAAATCTAATATTCAAAGCTATGAAAAGTTTCTCTTAAACAACAACATTCATCTTGTAGGTGGCCATCCTATGGCTGGAAGTCATAAATCTGGTGTTCTTAATTCAAAAAAGCATTTATTCGAAAATGCTTATTACATTCTCGTTTATGATGATGCATGTAATGCTGAATCGGCTAAAAAACTACAAACATTGTTATCAACTACATCGGCAAAATTTATAACAACATCGGCACAAGAGCATGATTATGTTACTGGAGTTGTGAGTCATATTCCACATATCATCGCTTCAAGCTTAGTTCATTTGAGTGAAACAAACTCAAAGAACCATACTCTAGTAACACAATTAGCAGCTGGTGGCTTTAGAGATGTCACACGTATAGCTAGTAGTAACGCAGATATGTGGAGAGATATTACGTTTAGTAATCAAGAAAATATATTACACCTATTAGAAATGTTGCAACAACAGTTAGATTCAATTTCATCCCATATTCGTTTAAATGATACTAACGAAGTCCATAATTTCTTTTCAGGTGCTAAAAAGTTTAGGGATCAACTTCCTGTTAAACAACAAGGTGCACTAAGTATTGCGTATGATCTCTATGTAGATATTCCAGATAAATCAGGTATGATTAGCAAAGTAACTTCTATTTTGAGTTTACATAATATTTCTATAAGTAACTTAAAAATCCTTGAAATTCGTGAAGATATTTAAGGATATATTTTACATTTTATGCCCTGCCATTAAGCCCAAGCGACCATGCTTTGTTCCAGCATCAGTGTAAGATATCGCTTTAGATACGATTCCCTTACCATATTTGTTTTGTAAGTAATCAATGGTTTTAGCTAGCTTTTCATCTCTTCTTCTTTCATATTCGTCTATAAATAAGTTAAGCTGGCGGTCTTCCTCATTAATAAGTTGAGTCAATGATACGCTCAATGTTCGATACAGTGCATTCTTATCACACAATTGATTCGCATAATAATTGACTACTTTATAGATGTCTCTTTCTAAGTTTGTCGCATCTGTTAGTGTATATTGCTTATGAACACCACCGCCTTCTGTATAACCAAATGAAAAGTGAATTGTTCTTGCCAGTTGTTTACGTTCTCTTATTCTACTAGCAACGTCTTCAATTAATTCTTGCATTACAATTTTCGACTCCTCAAACCGATAATCTCTCATCAGTATTTGGCTTTTACATATGGATGGATTAGTAACATTATATTTTTCTCTCAATTTACTTTGATCAATACCATTAGCATGTAAATGCATATCTATCCCTAATACACCAAAATCTCTTTTAAGAAATCTGTATGGATATTGAGCTAAATCTCCAACAGTTACAATCCCTTTCTTATTGAGCTTTGCTTCTGTTTTCTTGTTAATGCCCCAAAAATCACGTAACGGCGTAATTTTCCACATCTTTTGTGGGACATCATGATATCTCCATTCTGTAATACCATTGGATGTATGTTTTGCTTCAATATCCATTGCGACCTTACTTAATAACATGTTTGATCCTATACCAATAGTGCAATATATCCCTGTTTTATCTTCTATTTCCTTTTGTAATCTTTCTGCAAATGATTGTACAGTAGAGTTAAATCGATGATAGCTATCAGTCACATCTAAAAAGAATTCATCTATACTATATTGATGTAAATCTTCTCCCGGTACATATTTAAGCGCAATTTTAGAAATTGCTATTGAAACTTCTAAATATTTTCTCATGCTAGGATTGATAATATAAATATCATTACGATGCGGAATCTCGAATAGTCTTGACCCTGTTTTGATACCGATTTCTTTTAATTTAGGTGTGGCTGCTAAAACAACCGATCCTTGTCTTTTAGTGTCTGCAACTACTGCTAACTTTGTTTCTAGAGGATCCAATCCCTTTTGGATACATGACACACTAGCAAAAAAACTCTTTTGATCGATACATAATATGTCTCTTTCTTCCAATAAATTATAATCATACATGCCAAGATACCTCCCTTAGTCATTTTTATTATATACGAACACTTGTTCTATTTAAATAAAAATAAGAACTAATGTTCTCAATTTTCTTTTGGAGTACTGCCCTAAAACATGCTATACTATGGATGAAATTACTAATTCAAGGAGGAAATAAGATGCCAATCATCAATGTTAAATTGTTAGAAGGACGCTCTGATGAACAATTAAAAAATTTAGTAACAGAAGTAACAAATGCAGTTGAAAAAACTACTGGAGCTAATAGAGAGGCAATTCATGTGATTATTGAAGAAATGCAAAAAAATCACTATGGCGTTGCAGGAGTTAGAAAATCAGACGCAGAATAAAACTTTGATTAGTTTACATAATAATATTATGGTATTTATTAAAGGCGTAAAAAAAGAGTGCACCCAATCGAGTGCGCTCTTTTACGTTTTAGTTATTTAGAAATTCTTTGACAGCTTTTTTATTTTTCTTCTTATCAATCTCTAAGGCACTGCCATCGTTATTTGTATTAATATTCTGGTACGAATTATTAATTGGAACCGTAAGAGATTCTACGTTCTTATCTCCTCTTAAACCGTAACTAATACCTGTTTGGAAGATAGCTGAATTTGGCATACTTGTATTAATATAACCCCTTAATATACCAGCTACTTTAGGCAATTTTATTACTGAACTAGGTGTAACTAACTCTTTTTTCAACGTCTGCATAACTTGTTGTTGACGTCTAACTCGCCCAAAATCTCCTTCCTCGTCATGTCTAAATCTCGCATATCCAAGTAATTCTTTACCGTTTAAACGATGATGACCTTTTTTAAGAGATACGCCAATATTTTCAGACATATCTTTTTCTACGTCCATAGGAACGCCATTAGGTTCTAATTCATCAATCATTTTTTCAAAACCCGTAAAATCAATGACTGCATAATATTCAGGATTAATACCTAAATTCTTATTTAAAGTCTTTCTAAGAAGTTCAGGTCCACCAAGTGAATAGGCTGCATTAATTTTATAATTCTGATATCCAGGTATTTCCGCATAAATATCACGCATCACTGACATCATTTTCATTTTTTTATGGATATAATCATATTGAACTACCATGATGGAATCTGAACGCGACTTACCACCGCTAGCTTTGTCAGCACCTAACACGAGTACAGAAATCTTACCGTCATTTTTTACTGGTCCATTAAACTTATGTACTTTGATATCTTTTGCATGTTTCTCAGCGTAATTAACACCACTACGATAACCATGGACAATATAGATAATAGCTGCGATTAGCAATATCGATATAATCAAAATGATAAAAGGTAATTTACGTAGTTTTTTCTTATTCCGTCGTTTAGAAGGTGTCTGTGCGTCTGCTTGTCGCCTGTATACTGTCTTATCCTTCTCTTCTGTCATATTTACCTACCTTACGTCTAGTAAAAATCTTCAAAATTATATATCTATGTACTATAATTATATATAATTAAATTATAGAAGTTGCTTTGAAAAATCAAGTAATTTTTAAATAAATGGTACTAAGGTCCAATGAAAGGATGGCATAAATGAATATTAATACAGCATATTTTGCTGGTGGGTGTTTCTGGTGTATGACCAAACCTTTCGATCAATTCGATGGTATAGAAACAGTAACATCTGGCTATATGGGTGGTTCAACTCACAACCCTACTTATGAAGATGTGAAAAGTGGGACCACAGGACATTATGAAACTGTAAAAATTGAATATGATGTTGCATTGTTTTCTTATAACAAATTATTAGAAGTATTTTTCTCGGTTATTGATCCCATTGATGATGGTGGCCAGTTTCAAGATAGAGGTTCACAATATAGAACAGCTATATTCTACACGAATAAGGATCAAAAAAGACTTGCTGAGCAATACGTTCACCAACTCGAGCAAACAATTCATTCAGAAAAAGCAATAGTGACTAAAATATTACCCGCTTCAACTTTTTACAAAGCAGAAGAATATCATCAAGATTTTTACAAAAAGAACCCTGAGCGTTATGCTCAAGAACAACAAGACCGAGCAAACTATAAATCCAATTAAAATTTTAAATAATCAAAGGCACCCTTCAAGGTGATTATCACCCATTCACTTGTTGGATGCCTTTTTTAACAATTATTTATGACGAATAACTCTCATTACTTTTAACATGCTATACCATAGTGAACTATCTTTTCTATAAACCAAAAATCTTGGTTCCCAATTTGGACTATATTTTTCTTTATACTTACGTAGTCCTTGAAAGCGATATAGACCATTGAAGTGTTCAAATACACGCCCAGCTACACGCTCTCGAGGGTAAGAGTAATTTAATTGACCTACATTTGATAAAGTTGCCATACCCATGTTAAATGCTTTATAGCCTTTATCTTTACCCCAAAGTAACATATGTAGATATAGGCCATCCATTAAAGGTAAATCTAAATCAGGTAACCAACGAATTAAATCTACTGAAATAGCTTCATTATAATAAGTAGGCATTAAAGTGCAAAACGCAATGACTTTACCTTCTTCATTCTTCATTATTCCAATAGGTGCTTGTTGTAAATACTCTTCTGTAAATTGACCTACTGAAAAATGCATTTCATTACGTCCATCTAGCCACTGATCACTAACTTGTTTTAATTGAAAAATGAGATCTTTCGAAAAAGGTGGCTCTAAAATTTCAAATTGAATATTTAAATCATCGAATTTATTAAGTGTTGCTCGGAAACCACGACGTTTCTTTCCTGATGTCGTAAATTGAGTTAAATTTATAATTGCCTCTTCACCAAGTTTGAAAAACTGATTACCAAAATTATGATATAGCGGCATAAAGCGATCTGAAACTTGATAGAATATAATATCATAGCCTAACTTTTCACCGTAGTTATAAAAATCAATAAGTAAAGACTGAAACGCCTTCGTATCACCGATTGGATCTCCTAACACAACAAGAGCGTTACCTTTGTAGCGATACATTAAAAAAGCTTGTTGCGCTTCATGCATAAAGACATCTTTATCTCCACTATAGATTAAATGACTTAAATAATTGCCACCATACGTTTCAATAATTGATTTACATCTCGATAAATCTTCTAATTGGTGTGGTCTAGTGTATCTAGACTCCAATAACCATGCGACGATACCTACAAGTATGACTACGACAAGAACCGTTAACCAGAAATAATATTTCAATAAAGAAGTATCCATTTCAATGTGGTAAATATCAAGTGCATATAAAGTTTCTGAAATTATAAAATGATTAACATACAATACCAGCATACTTAAAATAATTGTAAAAATTAAACGTTTTAATCTGAATGGTCGTTTCATCACTTTAGAACGACGATAAGCGAGAACAAGTAATACAAATATTAATAAAATCCATGATAAAAGAATTAAAGATGCATAAGTATATACTGTTGCACTAAATATTAAAACAAGTGAAATCATTACAAACAAAATAGCACGTCGGCTTTGTTTAAATACACCTCTAACATTGATAAGTAATAATAAGCAAGCACTTGTATGCACAGATAACATAATATAATATGCGAAATGATGATCATCGTATAAACCATCATAAACAATTGTAATGTTATTAATAAAGAAAACAAAACTTGTTATTAGTACTAACATAGCTAAGGCAAATGACGGAATCTTAGCAATAATATCTTTTTGATAAGAGAATAAAAAAGATGTTACATCTCTTGCAGGTACAAAATATTTAGATTCTTCGAAGTATTTTCGCGCAGATGATCCAAACTCAAATGTAGATAAAACAAGTGCAATAACAACTGGTACAAAGTAATAAGCGAAACGATATAATAATAACGCTAATAGTACTTTTTCTTCAGGAACGCCTAAAGACTTAAGACCTAATAATACAACTAAATCGAAAGCACCGAAGCCACCTGGTATGAAACTAACCAATCCAGAAAGAGCAGCAATGATGAATATACCGATAACAGTAGTGAATGCTATGTTAATATCTACAATAACTGTTGATAAATAGAGTACTGTGGCAGCTGCCAGCCACTCAAAACTTGATACTAGTGTGCAATAAACACCTAAATATTTATTGTTACGATCAATAGGATTAATCATCGTATAGGAAATAAATAAAGGTAAAAATAATGCAACAACATATAAAATCCATCGAACCCAACTTACTTTATTTATTATATGAGAAGCATCAAAGATATGTAACACGACAAGGATTGATAAAAGACTCAAACCCGTTAACATAGAAATCAGTATGATTGAAATAGCATGAACTAATTTTTTTCTATCAGTTGTATAATTTTTATAAATAAATGCTCTAAATCCAGCCCCTATAAATCCACCAAAGCCAACAATGGCATTAAGTGCATTAATGATATAGCTGATTTTAAAAACCCTAATAAGTGGTATATCCAGTTTTAACCCTTTTACTAAGATAAGATCATACAAACTTAGTAAAATCATAGCTGAACCACCGCAAATGAATAAGCCAACTAGATACCAACGATTAATTTTGCTAAATGCTTCAAGTGTTTGTTTAAAATTAATGTGTGCTAATTCATGATATAGCGTTGCAACAACTGCTATAAATAAAACTGCAGCAAAAACAAATTTGAGTAATGATAATAATCTATTCTTAAGTTCTTCAGTCATGTCATACCTCTACCTTCACCTACGATTATTTAAAAATATATCATACCTTCATTTGAATGAACATATGAATATGTATAACTCATACTAACATTATTGTAATGTGTGTAAGATTAAATACTTTCTAAAAAAAGGCGGGAATGATACAGAATCCAAAATGAATTCATTATCTCATTCCCGCTTAGGTAACTAAAACTGAGAAAGCTAGATAAACTGGCTTTTACACTTAATACTCGTTTAGAGCTTATTCAGCTTTAGTATATTCTTTAGTTTCTTCTTTTTTAATTTCATATTCTCCTGAATCATCACCATAATACTTGTTATAACGACGTTTAAATAATAAGAATAGGTGTGAGACTATTACTTTAAGTATTGCATATCCAGGAATACCTAAAATAACACCAACAATACCTAATAAATTACCAGCACTCAATAAGATGAAAATAATCGTTAAAGGATGAATTTTCAATGTTTTTCCCATAACATTAGGTGAAATGAAATGTCCTTCAATAAATTGAACAAGCGTCCATACTACAATTAATTTCAATAACATGAATGGCGATGTAATAATCGCTATAATGATGGCTGGTGAAATAGCAATCGTTGGTCCTAGATAAGGTACAACACTTGTAACAGCAGCTATACAAGCAAGTACAAGACCGTAATCAAGACCAATAATTGAATAGCCTATAAAGAGTAAGATACCAATACAAAATGAAACAATAATTTGACCTTGGATATATGATCCAACTTGTACACTCATTTTTTCCATTAAATCATGGTAATCTTTTCTAAATTTAGGTGGCATAATCTTCGTTGAATACTCTTTAAATTTGTGACCATCTTTTAACATGAAGAATAATACAAAAGGTGTTGTGACAAGAACTACACCTACGTTAACAATAGCTTCTGCAAAACTTCTAATTTTAGTTCCAAATCCATCAAAATAACTTGAAACCATAGAAGGTATCTTATTGGAAACTGAGTCTAACCAATCTTGTATTTGAGTATAAATTGATGATAAGAAAGAAAAATGTGTGACTTGATCTATTGCGTTATTAAATTTATCTACATATTTAGGGAAGTTGTTAGCTAAACGTGTGATTTGATCTCCAATAAGCGGAATTAATAAATTAATAATTAATGTCGCTCCACCAACAATAGCTAAAAATACAATAATGATTCCTAGTAATCTTGGAATATTATATCTCTCCATCAAATTAATCACTGGATTAATAAGATAGAATAAAATAAGCGATAAAATAATTGGTGCTACAATTGTATTAAATATGATGATAAATGGTTCAAAAACATAAGAAACTTTATCAAATATAAATATTACAATACCTATGAGCACTAATGAAAGCAAAGCAAATAATAAATCTTTACCGCCTAAGAATTTCATAAAACGCGTTTCTGTAAAACTAAATTTTTTTGCGCTTTTTTCTTCAACTTGCTTATTTTCAATTGCCATGTTTTTCACCATACCTTAACTAACTATTAAAACTAAAGCTATTTTACATCATAACACAAAAAATAACTAAGTGTTCCTTAGTTATGCGATGAACTTATTTGAGTTTCAAAATGATAAATATGTAATGCAAGATACACAATTTCGGAATCATCGATAGGAATATTCAAGTGCTTTTGAATCATTTTTGAGATTTTAAAAGCAGTATTATATGCATTTGGATAATGATTTTTAACCATATCTATAAAAAAATCTTGAGCATATATGTATTCTTTTTTATTAAGTCGTCGAATTAAAAATTGAATATGTCTTATAAAACGTTGATATTGAACCGTATGATTATCGATTTCATGATTTAAATCATTTTCAATAATAAGTATACTTTTACTAATCAATTTATTAATCAAAGACATCTCATGTATCGTTAAATCCTCTGTGTTTGAAGCAATGTGTAATGCAATAAATCCAATTTCATCAGCTGGGAACTTAACATCTAGTCGTTGATTCAATTTATCAATAACTTGACTTGCAATAGCATACGCACCACTATATAAATGTTTGGTTTCGATAGCAAATGGATTACTAATAATTTGATTTTGTTTTAATCTTTTATATGCAAATATAATATGATCAGTCAATGCAACAACAAGGTTTTTATCATCTGTAGTATGAGTTGTACTTGTAATAAAATTGACTGCTTCAATAATCGCTTGTAGAACATCTTCATCGGCAATTTCAACTAAAGATTTGTAATATTCTTGCTGTTGTTTTTGCTCTAATTTATAAACCTTTTCTATTGAAGCACTTTCATCTAAGGTCATTCCAGCCTTTTTATTAAAGCCAATACCTTTTCCAACGAGAATGACCTCTTGATTATTATAAGTGCATATGATGACGTTATTATTTAAAGCTTTAGAAATGGTATACTCACTCATCATAATCACCTTTCTCTGTAATATATGAATTATAAATCTATTTATTAAAAATGAAAAGATTTCTAACTTAATGTAAAAACTCCTTTCAAAGTTTTGAATGAAAGTTTCAACACATTGAAAGGAGTATGAATAAATTCTATTTTAATCAATCACTTAAGTGATTATTTTTTAGGTAGTTGATTTTCTCTACCCCAAGTTTCAATACCAAATAAGTTAATTTCAAGATTCTCTGGTTTAAACACAGGTTTCATACCAGCTTTACGTTGTTTTTGGTAATCTTTCATTACAGCTATCGCTATATTTGAAAGACCAATTATAGAAATCAAGTTAACAATTGCCATTAATCCCATGAATAAATCGGCAGTACTCCATACAGTTTCAGTTTTTACTACTGATCCAACAAATACTAATAAGACAACTAAGCATCTAAAAATAAACATAACTACTTTGTTTTTAGATAAGAACTCTATGTTTGATTGACCATAATAATAGTTACCAACAACAGAAGAAAATGCAAATAGCGTAATTGCGATTGTTAAGAAGATACCTCCAGCTGAACCTAAATGTTCATTTAATGCTGATTGTGTAACTTGAACACCTTGAGGTGCATTTTCTCCAAATTTTAATCCTGAATATAAAAGAATCATAATCGCTGTGGCTGTACAAACTAACATTGTATCGAAAAATACACCAAGTGATTGAATTAAACCTTGTTTAACTGGATGTGGCACTGACGCTGTTGCTGCTGCGTTCGGCGCAGAACCCATACCAGCCTCGTTAGAGAATAGACCACGTTTAATACCTTGAAGTATCGCTGCACCTACAGCGCCTCCTGTAACTTGCTCGAAACCAAATGCACTCTTAATGATTGTGCCAATCATCGGAACAATTTGATCGATATTTAATAATAAGATAACTAAAACCATACCGATATAAACAATAGCCATGGTTGGAACAATCAATGAAGATAATGTCGCGATACTGCGGACACCACCAAAGATAATTGCTGCAGTAATAACAGCTAAAATAATTCCTGTTACAACTGGACTTACGTTGTACTGAGTATTTAATGATTCAGCAATCGTATTAGATTGAACAGTATTAAATACAAACGCAAATGTTATTGTAATTAATATTGAGAATAAGATACCTAACCATTTTTGGTTCAAACCTTTAGTTATGTAATATGCGGGACCCCCTCGGAATCCACCTTCTTTGTCATGAACTTTATAAATTTGAGCTAAAGTTGCCTCCATAAATGCACTTGCAGCACCGATAAAAGCAATTACCCACATCCAAAATACTGCACCAGGACCACCTAGTACAATTGCCGTAGCTACACCTGCAATATTACCAGTACCTACACGTGAACCAGCACTAATTGCAAATGCTTGGAATGGCGATATACCTTTTTCACCACTATTCAATGTTTCAGGTTTTTCAGTTAAAGCTCTAAACATTTCCGGCAACATACGTAATTGCACGAATTTAGAACTAATAGTAAAGAAGAACCCTACAGTTAATAGCAATCCAATTAAATATTGCGACCAAATTAAATCATTACCTACCTGAACAATTGTTTTAAACCATCCAGGTATTAAATTATCAAAATCACTCATTAAATCCCTCTCATCTACAATAAATTAATATCCAAAGATATACTACAAGAGATTTATACTGTATTGAATAAACCCAATAAAATAATACTAGTACATATTACGTTTGAGTGTTATACAATATCAATATAAATCTCTTGAGAGATTAAAATTGGTTAAAATAACAAGTTCAATTTTATCATTTTCTTTTAAAATTGAAAATATAATTTTTATAATCCATTAGTCGATTGTCATATTTAAGACGTCTCCAAACTCTTTAACATCAACAACAAATGACCCATTTGTGTATTGTTCAGATAAATGAATATCAGTGATTTGTCCTTCTTCAGAGTGACTTTCAGAATATAAAGTATACATACTTTCATCTTTAACAACATAACCTGCAACAACACGATGTGGATTTTTCTTCAACTCTTTAAGTAATGTAATACCTCTTTGTGCTCTTTTAGCTTGTTGTAAAATCTTATAGCTAATTCGTTTTACAGCACCTCTTTGAGTAGCCATTATAATTGAGCTGTCATTATCTACAACATCCGTCATAACGACAAAATCTTCATCTTTTAAGTTGATAGATTTCACCCCAGCTGCTCGTAATCCCGTATCAGATAGTTCTTCACTTGAATACGTTAATGACATACCTTTATGTGTTAATACATTGATGAGTTGATCTTCATTTAATCGAATGACGTTTATTAATTCATCATTATCTTTAACTTTCATAGCAACTAATGGTTTATTGTAACGAGTCGTTTTAAATAAGCTAACGTTACTTTTTTTAATCATTCCATTTCGAGTCGCTAGTACATAAAATGCGTCATCTTTAAAACTTTGTTCATTGTAAACATCAACTACAGTTTCATAATCATCTAAGGGAACAATTTGAGATACATGCTGTCCAAGTTCTTTCCATCTGATATCTGCTAATTTATGAACCGGAATGAATATATACCTTCCTTTGTTTGTAAAAACAAGTACCGTATCTTGCGTGTTAACTGTTTGATATTTGAGTAAACTGTCTCCATCTTTAAGCCCTATTTCAGTGACACCACTGGCATTGAAACTACGTGTAGATGTCCGTTTAATATATCCTTGACGTGTAATACTTAAAACAACATCTTCACTTGGAACCATAACTTCTTTATCAATTTTAATTTCTGCGATTTCCGCTTCAATTGATGATAAACGCTCAGATTTAAATCGTTTTCTAATATCAGTCAATTCACTTTTAATTACTTGTAACAATGCATCATGATTATCAAGTATATGACGATATTCTTTAATCAATTTAGCTAACTCATTATGTTCATTTTCCAATGCAACGATATCTGTATTAGTTAAACGATAAAGTTGAAGCATGACAATAGCCTCTGCTTGAGCTTCCGTAAATTCAAATTCAGCAACTAAATTGTCTTTAGCATCTTTTTTATTTTTAGAGTTACGAATTAACGTGATAACCTCATCCAATATTGATAGTGCTTTCATTAAACCTTCCACAATATGCATGCGTTTTTCGGCGTGATCTAAATCATATTTCGTACGATTTGCCACAACTTCAATTTGATGATTTAAGTAACTATCAATAATTTGGCGAATACCCATTAGTTTTGGACGACCGTCACTAATTGCAACCATATTAAAGTTATAAGTAATTTGTAAATCAGAGTTTTTGAATAAATAGTTTTTTATAGCTTCTGCATTTACATCCTTTTTCAGTTCGATCGCTATTCGTAATCCAGTGCGATCAGTTTCATCACGGACTTCGATAATACCATCTACTTTTTTATCTGCTCTTAACTCATCGATTCTTTTGACTAGTGAACTTTTATTCACTTCGTAAGGAATCTCAGTAACGATAAGTTGTTGACGACCATTACGAAGGGTTTCTTCATCCACTTTAGAACGTACAACAATTTTACCTTTACCAGTCTCATAAGCTTTCTTAATGCCATCCACACCTTGAATAATACCGCCAGTAGGGAAATCTGGACCTTTTATATATTTCATTAGTTGAGTAACAGTAATATCAGGATTATCGATGTATTTCAATGTTGATTGAATTACCTCTGCTAAATTATGCGGTGGGATGTCAGTCGCATAACCTGAAGAAATCCCTGTTGAACCATTAACTAATAAATTAGGAAACCTTGCTGGTAAAACCATTGGTTCTAAAGCTGTATCATCATAGTTTGGAACAAATGCAACAGTTTCCTTATTAATATCTCTGACAAGTTCTTCCGATAATTGGCTTAACTTCGCTTCAGTATAACGCATTGCTGCAGGAGGATCATTATCGATACTACCGTTATTACCATGCATTTCAATTAAAACATGACGTAATTTCCAATCTTGACTTAAGCGCACCATTGCATCATATACTGATGAGTCGCCATGAGGATGATACTGACCAATAACGTCTCCGACTGTCTTCGCACTCTTACGGAAATTCTTATCATACGTATTCCCACTACTATGCATTGCGAAAAGAATTCTTCGTTGTACTGGCTTCAAGCCATCACGAACATCCGGTAATGCACGTTCTTGAATAATATATTTACTATATCTTCCAAAACGATCACCTATCACATCTTCAAGTGATAAATCTTGAATTATCTCACTCAATTTGTTTCCTCCTCAGTATATTCTTCAGTTTCTAGTACTTGTACTTCAGTATTATCTAATATACTTTGATCTTCTTGCATGCCAAATTCAACGTGACTTTCAATCCATTCACGACGTGGCGCAACTTTATCACCCATTAAAGTTGTAACTCGTTTAGACGAACGCATTTCATCTTCAATTTGAACACGAATTAATGTTCTAGTTTCAGGATTCATAGTTGTTTCCCATAACTGTTCAGGGTTCATTTCACCTAGACCTTTATAACGTTGCAACATAAATCCTTTTCCTAATTTCTTCTGAAGTTTTTCAAGTTCATCATCAGTCCATGCGTATTCAACTTGCTTAGATTTACCTTTTCCTTTTTCCAGTTTATATAGTGGCGGCAATGCGATAAATACTCTTCCAGCTTGTACAAGCGGTTTCATGTACTTAAAGAAGAAGGTTAATAATAATACTTGAATATGTGCACCATCTGTGTCGGCATCAGTCATGATAATAATTCTATTATAATTACTGTCTTCTATTTTAAAGTCGTTTCCAACACCAGCACCAATTGTATGAATGATAGTATTAATTTCTTCATTTTTAAAAATATCTTCAAGTCTTGCTTTTTCAGTATTAATAACTTTACCTCTTAAAGGTAAAATCGCTTGGAATTTTCTATCTCTTCCAAGTTTAGCTGAACCACCTGCTGAGTCACCTTCGACTAAATATAATTCATTTTTCTCAGTATTTTTACTTTGAGCAGGTGTTAACTTTCCTGATAATAAAGTGTCTTTACGTTTATTCTTCTTACCTGAACGTGCATCTTCACGTGCTTTACGCGCAGCTTCCCTAGCTTGTTGTGCTTTAATTGCTTTCTTCACTAGAGATTTAGAAAGTTGACCTTTTTCTTCTAAATAATATGGCAATTTATCAGAAACTACTGAATCAACAGCACTACGAGCTTCTGAAGTACCCAATTTAGATTTAGTTTGCCCTTCAAATTGTAACAATTCTTCAGGTATGCGAACTGATATAACTGCAGTTAAACCTTCACGAATATCATTACCGTCTAAATTCTTGTCTTTTTCTTTTAATTCATTGATTCTTCTTGCGTAATCGTTGAACACACGTGTCATTGCAGTTTTAAATCCTACTTCATGTGTTCCGCCATCTTTGGTACGCACGTTATTTACGAAGCTTAATATACTCTCTGAATATTGATCATTATATTGAAAAGCGACATCTACTTCTATACCATTTGAAGCACCTGTAAACATAGTTACGTCGTGAAGAACCTCTTTGCCTTCATTTACATAACTGACAAACTCTTTAATCCCCTCTTCATAATGATAAACATCTTCACGTTCTTTGCCACTACGTAAATCTTTCAATGTTATTTTAAGATTCTTTAATAGGAAGGCAGATTCTTGTAACCTCTCACTTAAGGTTTCAAAATTAAATGTAGTTGTAGCTTTAAATATTTCGGGATCTGGTTTAAATGTAACTTTAGTTCCCGTTTTTTTTGTTTTACCTGATTTAACTAATCCAGATGCTGGCACTCCACCATTTTTAAAGCTTTGCTTGTAAATATTCCCGTCTCTATGTATTTCTACTTCTAACCATTCGCTTAATGCGTTAACTACAGATGCACCAACCCCATGCAATCCACCTGATGTTTTATATCCGCCTTGGCCGAATTTACCACCGGCGTGCAATACAGTGAAAATAACTTCAACAGTAGGTTTACCTGATGCATGCATTCCTGAAGGCATACCACGACCATTATCTTCAATAGAAATACTATTATCTTGGTTTATTGTTACATTTATTTCGTTACCATATCCGTTTAAAACTTCATCTACGGAGTTATCTACTACTTCATACACTAAATGATGTAGTCCTCGTTTATCAGTAGATCCTATATACATACCTGGACGCTTTCTTACAGCTTCCAATCCCTCTAATACTTGAATAGAATCATCTGAGTAATGATTTGAATTTTTTGTTGCCAATGCGTTCGCCTCCTACAAACGTACGTTCGTTTTAAAAACTATACAATAGTTATTCTTATATAAATCGGTCTAAATTGCAAGCGTGAGTTAAAACTAATCTATTTAAAGTTCCTGTTAAGAACAAATTTTTAAAATTGGTCGTTGTTATCTATTAGATTATGGTAAAATATAGCTACGTTATTAAAGGATGTGTAAAGTTATATGATGATAGTAGTCATGCTCATATTAAGCTATCTCATCGGTGCTATTCCTAATGGATATGTTATAGGAAAGCTGTTTTTCAAAAAAGATATTAGACAATATGGCAGTGGTAATACTGGCGCAACTAATAGTTTCCGAGTTCTAGGTAAACCAGCAGGATTTATTGTAACCTTTTTAGATATATTTAAAGGATTTATTACTGTGTTCTTTCCTATTTGGTTTCCAGTGCATGCAGATGGACCGCTTAGCACGTTCTTCACACATGGGTTAATTGTAGGTTTATTCGCAATACTTGGCCATGTATATCCAATATATCTTAGATTTAAGGGTGGAAAAGCTGTAGCTACAAGTGCTGGTGTTGTCTTAGGCGTAAATCCTATCTTACTACTTATATTGGCAATTATATTCTTTGGAGTATTATATATATTTAAATATGTTTCACTCTCAAGTATTATTGCAGCAATTTGTTGCGTTATTGGCTCTCTCATCATACAAGATTACATATTATTTGGGATGAGCTTACTCGTTTCCATAATTTTAATAGTAAGACATCGCACCAATATTGTAAGAATTTTTAAAGGCGAAGAGCCAAAAATAAAATGGATGTAAATCTAATACCGATAATAATGCATTAAGCGTATCAATTCGCTTAATGCTTTTTTATATCTTCATTGAAACCTTATGGATTATCTCAAAATATGAATATGTTATAATTCTAAGAGTTCCATTTAAAAAATAAAATCCAAGTAATAGATAAATAAGGTAGGAGGATAATGTAATGAAAATTAAACTAACAGATCAAGCTGTAGAATGGTTTAAAGATGAACTAGACTTACCTGAAAATAACAAAGTTTTACAGTTTTACGTTCGCTATGGTGGTGAATTTCAACTTAAACAAGGTTTCAGTCCTGCCTTTCGCGTTGAACCAAGAGAAGATGTAGAAATTGGTTACGAAGAAAATTATAATGATTTGATATTAGTCGTTTCAGAAGAAGATCTATGGTATTTTGAGGACAATGAAGTCCTCGTTGAAAAAGTAGATCATGATGATGAAATTGCCTATTCTAAATTGAAGTAAGTCATAAAAACCGTTGAATTTAACTAAATATAAATATATTAAGATAAAATAACTGAGAAGACGCTCCCATGTAGCATTTCTCAGTTTTTTTAGGCTCTATAATAAATTGGACTGATGACTAAA
>NZ_KV792225.1:0-2507 GCF_001808125.1 Staphylococcus sp. HMSC14D10
ATAAGGTATATTACCAAATATTTTATAGGATTGGTTTTTAGGAAATTTAAACTGCAATATATCCTTGTTTAAAACTTGGAAATTATCGTGATCAACAAGTTTATTTTCTGTAGTTTTGCATAATTTATGGTCTATTTCAATGGCAGTTACGAAATTACACCTCTGTACTAATTCAAGGGTAAAATGGCCTTTTCCTGAGCCGATTTCAAAGATATTATCATGTTCATTTAATCTTATATTTGTCATTATTTTATCTATATTATGTTTTGAAGTAATAAAGTTTTGACTGTGTTTTATATTTTTCTCGTTCATTATAACCCTCTTTAATTTGGTTATAATGAATTTTGCTTATTAACGATTCATTATAACCACTTATTTTTTGTTTGGTTGATAATGAACTGTGCTGATTACAAAAATACTAAAAATGCCCATATTTTTTCCTCCTTATAAAATTAGTATAATTATAGCACGAGCTCTGATAAATATGAACATGATGAGTGATCGTTAAATTTATACTGCAATCTGATGCGATTATTGAATAAAAGATATGAGAGATTTATCTAGTTTCTTTTTTTACAAGAAAAAAGAAAGTTCTTAAAGGTTTTATAGTTTTGGTCGTAGAGCACACGGTTTAACGACTTAATTACGAAGTAAATAAGTCTAGTGTGTTAGACTTTAGTGTTTTTTAAAGGCATTAGTGCACTTAAGCGTCAGAGCATGGCTTTATGCCGAGAAAACTATTGGTTGGAATGGCGTGTGTGTTAGCCAAAGCTTTGGCGAGTTGGTTGGGGGTTTCATGGGATTAATCCCATGAAAGTACCAACTCAACAACACACTAACGCCTGTTGGTTCCAACCAATAGGAAATTGGAATAAGCAATTAGTATAATGAGAGTATAATGTTGGTATAACGTTAGTATAATGATGCTTTTTTTCATTATATTTTTTATGTACTTTAAACCTGCACGCTTATGCGAATTAGAAAAAGCTTAATCGCATTTCATAGATTGACCTCCCAATAACTACGTGGTGTTATTGGGAGGTCAATCTATTTCATTTGCGTTAAGCTTTTGATCTACATTAAGCGTGCAGGTTTTTTGTCTATTTGTAGACGATTTTATGTTATACTAGTCCTTGAAAGAATAATAATCAGATAATGCATTTTCTTGTTTTTCATTTGCCTCTTGCTCAAAGTTCCCAAATTCGAGTAAGAGGTATTTTTGTTTTTGGTCGTCGCCTCTCATTAGTAGTTCAGGGTTTAACATTAATACTCCAGTTTTTCTTTTTATAATATTTCCTTCTTCTAAGATTTTAAGTGTTGTTATTACTGTTTGTAGACTTGTTCCTGTAGCTTTTGCTATTTCTCTTGTTGTAGCTATCATTGTATTGTTACTTAAGTGGACATTATCTAGGATATAGTTAACGATTTTAAGTTTTTTTCCGCCAATCATATCTAACATACTTATTAATTGCACTATATATGCCTTTACGAAGTTACCAGACGTTTGTTTACGGTATAACTTGTCTACCTCTATGACTTCTCCACTTTCTTCGTCTATGAGCCTCTGAGAGCCTTTATAGACTGTTCCATATCTTTCTTTCATCTTTTTCTCACTCCTTATTTTAAACTATTCTAACTATATCATAACTGTTCTAAAAAAAAAAGAACATTTGTTAAAAGAAATTAGAACAAAATGAGTGAAAAATTAGAACAAACAAATTCCTTATAAACCTTATCATCTCAACCTATATTAAGATTTTACCTAGTTGAATCTTCTTTTCTATATAAAGCGTCGAAGCATATCAGGGGGTTATCTAACGTAAATGCTACCCTTCGGCTCGCTTTCGCTCGGCATTGACGTCAGATACTGCACCCCCTGACCCCCCATGCTCCAACAGCAAAAAGGAAACTTTTTGCTGCTTTTCCGACGCTTATTCGCTTCGCTCATATTTATATAGAAAAGAAGCGAATGCGCAAAAGACATAATCGATTCACAAAAAATAGGTACACGAAAAACAAGTTAAGGGATGCAGTTTATGCATCCCTTAACTTACTTATTAAATAATTTATAGCTATTGAAAAGAGATAAGAATTGTTCAAAGCTAATATTGTTTAAATCGTCAATTCCTGCATGTTTTAAGGAATTGTTAAATTGATTTTTTGTAAATATTTTCTTGTATTCTTTGTTAACCCATTTCATAACGAAATAATTATACTTCTGTTTATCTTTGTGTGATATTCTTGATTTTTTTCTATTTAATCTGATAAGTGAGCTATTCACTTTAGGTTTAGGATGAAAATATTCTCTTGGAACCATACTTAATATAGAAATATCAACTTCTGCCATTAAAAGTAATGCCAATGAGCGTTTTGTATTTAATAATCTTTTAGCAAACCCGTATTCCACGATTAAATAAATCTCATCAGCTATACTATCAAAAACAATTTTGCGTATTATATCTGTACTTATGTTATAAGGTATATTACCAAATATTTTATAGGATTGG
>NZ_KV792226.1:0-39989 GCF_001808125.1 Staphylococcus sp. HMSC14D10
TTAGTCATCAGTCCAATTTATTATAGAGCCATAATTGTAAGTAAACTAAAGCCAACGATCACACTGATTCAAGCAAGTGATGACGTTGGCTTTTTCTTTAATATATTTTATGTTCACAAACATTTATTCGGCTTTATTTTTTCGAGTTATCCAACTAAATGCTATAACAAATACGACGAAAACTTTTAAGAGAAATTTCATTTTAGTTCACCTCATTAACTCAATATTAACATATCAATATAGGATAAAGAAAAATGGAGAATGTTAAGTGCATATAAGTATAAATTATTTTAAGCAATTTATGATATTGATATAATTAAATTATTAAAAATTCTTGTTAGAGAAAATTAAAAGGATGATGAATATATGCGTGTAGCAATTATAGGGATGGGCACAGCTGGTGTTAGTGTACTAAGGCAATTAGTCAAAAATGAAGCGTTTAAAAATCTTGAGGTTGATGTATATGATCATGATAAGAATATGGGGCAGGGTGTACCTTTTCAAAATGACAGCAGCCAATTATTAATTAATTTGCCAACTAAGCAAATGAGTTTGAATTTGGATGATGATGAAGAGTTCTGGAAATGGTATCAAGAGCAATCAGAATTTAAATTCGATAATCCTAAATATCTTCCAAGGTTTGTATTTGGTCATTATATGAAGTCATACCTATCTAACTACGACTTGTTATTTGATAATTTAACCATTATTAAGCATCCAGTTCGCGAAATTTTTACAAATTCAGAAATTGATGAGACTACATTAAAATACTATGTATGTACTTCAGAAGATATGAGTGAATGGAAAGAGTATGATTATATATTCTTAACGACTGGCACATTTGCATATCATGATCCATATAAACTAAAAGGGAATAAAGGTTATATTCAAACACCTTATCCTACATATAATACATTAGATGAAGTGTCTCAATCAGACGATATTGCAATTATAGGCACTGGATTAGCCAGTTTAGATGTAGTTAGATACGTGACTACACATCATCCTAAATTACCAATAACTATGACTAGTCGCTCAGCACATTTACCTAGTGTTAGAGGAAATATGATAGATGTTGAGTTTAAACATTTAACTAAGCAAAAGTTTAATGAATTGAAGTCGCAATATTATGGAAATGTACCTTTAGAATTAGCTTTTGAATTATTCCAATTAGAATGTAAAGATCATAATATTGATTTAGAGAAACTAGTATATCGTCGCACAGGAAATACAATTCAAGATTTACAGTATGATCTTGATAGACCTGATGAAATTGGTGTGTTTCAAAGTTTAATTGAAAATATTAAAGAAAATCTAAACTGGATATGGAATAGCTTTAGTCGAGAAGATCAGCAAGACTTTGATAAACGTTTCTCAAAAATTATTCAATTAAATTCTAACCCTATGCCACCTCGTACTGCAGAGTTAATTATAGACTTAATAAATAATCAATCATTAATTGTTAAAAGCGGATTAGAAGATATTACTTATAAAGACAACCATTATTTATTGGAATTTAACAATGATGATTATTATTATCAATATGATGTCATTATTAATTCGACTGGATCAAAAACACATTTATCAGATTTAGATGAGGAAGATCAGCTTATTCTTAACCTACAAAACAGACAAATTGTTCAACCACATCCAATGGGAGGTATACAAATTATTCCAGAAACCAATCAAGTCATAAGTCCAAGATATGGAACTCTCAACAATATGATAGCTATTGGGCAAGTAACTAATGGCGTTAATAAATTGCGTAATGGAGTGAAGATGATCGTTGATCAAGCGGTCAATTCTGTAAATTATTTATATGAAAACCAAAGTAAATTTGACCATTTTAGTTCATAATGTAGACATTTACACTTAAATAACTAAATTCCATTATTAGTTACTCTGTTAAATAATATGCAGCGTTGACGGTTTGTAATTTTTAAACAATAAGCGTATGATTAATGTTGTAGTTATTAAACTACGTTAACTCAAACAATCACAATTTCATATGAATTCTTTCGGGGCGGGGTGCAATTCCCAACCGGCAGTAATATAAGCCTGCGACCTGTCAAAGTAAAAGGTAATAACTTTGATGGCTGATCTAGTGAGATTCTAGAGCCGACAGTGAAAGTCTGGATGGGAGAAAGAATGAGTCGTCATTATTTGATAATTATGATGGTTATTTAGCATACACATTTACTAATGTTGTAAGCTTATTTGAATATATATTTGGTCTCCCTATGCCTTTAAGCACTTTATTGGTATAGGGAGTTTTGATTATGAGGTGATTTATTGAGTAATTTTATGAAATACGCTATACAACTCGCACAAATGGTTAAAGGACAAACAGGTATCAATCCTCCAGTTGGTGCGGTCGTTGTTAATAACGGCCGAATAGTTGGACTCGGTGCTCATCTAAAACAAGGTGAGAAGCACGCGGAAGTACAAGCACTTGATATGGCTGGAAAGGAAGCAAATGGTGGAACAATCTATATTTCGTTAGAACCATGTACCCACTTTGGCTCAACACCACCATGTGTGAACAAAATTATTGAATTTGGACTAAGCAAAGTTATTTACGCTGTTAAAGATACGACATTACCTTCTGAAGGGGACACTATTTTAGAACAAGCTGGGATTGATGTAGAACATCAATACTCTGAAGAAGCAGCTGCCTTATATAAAGACTTTTTTAAAGCTAAGTCAGAGCAAATTCCTGAAATTACGATGAAAGTGTCTGTATCATTAGACGGTAAACAAGCAACAGATTTAGGTCAGAGTAAATGGATTACTAATTCAGAAGTCAAACAAGATGTCTACCATTTAAGACATACGCATGATGCTGTGTTGACAGGAAATGGCACAATTAATGCTGATAACCCACTTTACACGACTCGTATTCCAAATGGTAAAAATCCAATCCGAATAGTGCTAGCTAAAAGTGGCAATGTTGACTTTACGAAACAACTTTTTCAAGATTCGTCGAGTGAAGTGTGGATTTACACTGAAAATCAAACGCTTGAAAGTCCAAATCGAAACATAAAGGTTATCTGTATAGATAAATGCGATTTAAAAGATATTCTTAAAGATATTTATAAGCGAGGTATTGGTTCATTATTAATTGAAGCTGGTCCTCGTATAACTTCCAAATTTCTCCAAACTGATTTTATTAATCAACTTATTATTTATTACGCCCCGAAAATAATAGGTGGTTCTGGAAAAAATCAATTCTTTCAAACTGCGTATACTATTGATTTAAATGAAACCACTCAATTTGAAATTTCTTCTACTGAGTTAATTAATCAAAATTTAAAAATGATTTTGCGAAAGAAGTGACAACTTATGTTTACAGGTATTGTTGAAGAAATAGGTACTGTCAAAAATATTCGTACTCATCAATCGGTTAGAACATTGGATATAGCTTGTCAAATTATCACAGAAGACATGAACATCGGTGACTCTATTAGTGTGAATGGAGCTTGCTTAACAGTGATTGACTTCACAAGTAATTATTTTTCTGTTCAAGTTATAAAAGGTACTGAAGATAAAACATATCTATCTCAAATCAATAAAAATGATGAAGTCAACTTAGAAAGAGCAATGTCAGGAAATGGACGTTTTGGAGGTCATTTTGTTTTAGGTCATGTTGATGACAAAGGTGTTATAACACAAGTTAAGGAAACTCCTAATTCAAGGATAGTTTCGATTAAAGCATCTACAAATATCATTAATCAAATGGTCAAACAGGGTTCAATCACTGTGGATGGTGTGAGTTTAACAATTTTCGATTTACGACATGATAGTTTTGATATTCATTTAATACCTGAAACAAGACGTTCAACGATTTTATCTTCTAAACAAAATGGCGACCAAGTTCATTTAGAAACGGATGTTCTTTTTAAATATGTTGAACGAATGATAAGTAGAAATGAGTCAAAGCTTACATTAGATAAGTTAAGAGCATTTGGCTTTTAGGAGGCGTAATTATAGATGGAATTTGACGATATTATGGATGCATTAAATGCTTTAAAACGTGGTGAAAGTATTATTGTTGTGGATGACGAGGATCGTGAAAATGAAGGAGATCTTGTAGCTATAACGCAATGGATGAATGATAATACTATTAATTTTATGGCTAAAGAAGGTAGAGGGCTAATTTGTGCACCAATTAGTAAAGACTTGGCACTCAAACTTAAACTAATGCCTATGGTAGACCATAATACGGATGGTTTTGGAACTAATTTCACAGTAAGTATCGATCACGTTACAACATCAACCGGTATAAGTGCATTTGATAGAATGGCAACGGCACGTGCTTTAATTAATCCAGAATCTGGGCCTGAAGATTTCCATAAACCTGGACATCTTTTTCCACTAATAGCTAAAGAAAACGGTGTGTTGGAACGTACTGGTCATACAGAAGCAGCTGTAGATTTAGCGAAACTAACGAAAGCAGTTCCAGCAGGTGTTATATGTGAGATCATGAATGAAGATGGGACAATGGCTAAAGGTGAACAACTAGAAGCGTTTAAACATCAACATGGTCTTAAAATGATTACTATTGAAAGTTTAGTTAATTATCAAAAAGACAAAGACACTAGTGTTGAGTTAAAAGCAAAAGTTAATATGCCGACAGATCATGGAGCTTTTGAAATGTATGGATTCGAATCACCATTAACTAAAGAAGAAATTGTTGTACTTGCTAAAGGAGAACCACGTGCCACAGAAAATGTGCGTATTCATTCTGCATGTTTAACAGGTGATATTTTCCATAGTCAAAGATGTGATTGTGGTGCACAACTAGAATCAGCGATGAAATATATTAATGAGCATGGTGGCATGATTATTTATTTGCCTCAAGAAGGAAGAGGCATAGGGTTAATTAATAAATTAAGAGCATACGAATTAATTGAACGAGGTCATGATACAGTAACTGCCAACCTAGCTTTAGGTTTTGACGAAGATTTGAGGGATTATCATATAGCAGCTCAAATTTTAAATTATTTCAATGTACAACAAGTGAATTTGTTAAGTAATAATCCTAAAAAATTTGAGGGATTATCTGAGTATGGTATTAAAGTTGCGGACCGCACACCAATTATTGTAGCTGAAACAGAACATAATCATGATTATATGAATACTAAAAAAATAAAAATGGGACATTTAATTTAGGAGGAATAAAGATGAATTTTGAAGGTAAATTGGTAGGAACAGATCTAAAAGTAGCTATTGTTGTAAGTCGATTTAATGATTTTATAACGAACCGTTTATTAGATGGTGCAAAAGATACACTTGTTCGTCACGGTGTGGAAGATAGTAATATAGATGTTGCTTATGTACCTGGTGCATTTGAAATTCCTTTAGTTTCTAAAAAACTAGCTCAGAAGGGTGAATATGACGCAGTCATCACTTTAGGTTGTGTAATTAGAGGTGCAACATCTCATTATGATTATGTATGTAATGAAGTTGCTAAAGGAGTATCAAAGGCGAATGATGTAAGCGATATTCCAGTTATATTTGGCGTATTAACCACTGAAAGTATTGAACAAGCGGTTGAAAGAGCTGGAACTAAAGCGGGTAATAAAGGTGCTGAAGCAGCAGTAAGTGCTATTGAAATGGCAAATTTATTAAAACAATTTTAATTGAAAAAAATAAATCCTCGACAAAGCACTAGCAGTGTCGAGGATTTATTTTTTTATCTTTTTAATAATCTTGTAAAACCAGAAATAATAAATGCAACTCCAAGGCCTAGGCTAGTGAAAAGACCAATTTTTTTCAATGTTTTAGTTGAAACAAATTCTTGATATGCAAGAGCAAGGTTTTGAGGGCGTTCAGCTAATCTACGCATGAAGTAACCGAACCAATCATTGCCATAAGGAACATAAATTGTGAAATGGTATCCTTGACGAGAAATATCCTCAGCTAATTCACTACGGAATCCGTATAACATTTGGAATTCAAATTGATCTCTATCAATATTATGTGATTTAACAAATTGTTTAACGTGGTTAATTATTTGATCGTCGTGTGTAGCGATTGATGTAAAGTTTTTCGCATTTAAAAGACGTTTCTCAATGATTTTTATGTAATTTGCATCAATCTCTTCTTTAGTTTGATATGCAATTTGTTCATCTTCTTTATATGCACCTTTAACTAATCTTAAGCGCAAATTAGGATATTTTTCAATTAAGTCAATTGCATCATAAAGGTAAGCTTGTATTACTGTTCCAACGTTTCTGAATTCCCCTTTAAGTCTATCTAACACTTCAACAATTTGCTGTAAACTGTCATATTTTTCAGTGTCGATATTAATATGCATATTATCAAATTCGTTGGCTTTAAGTAGAATCTCTCTTAAATTATTATAAGCTAGCTCAGTATCAAATTCACCACCAAGAGAACTTAATTTTACAGACATATGAGCATCGACATTATAATCTTTAATAGCTTGCATAACTTCTAAAATTTCATTCTTAGCTTGAGTAGCCTCTTCAACCGTTCCTACAAACTCGCCAAGATTATCAACTGTAACTGCTATATTTTTATCGTTGAGTCTCTCAATTGTGTCAATTAATTGCTCGATAGTATTACCAGCCACAACTTTATTTGCACCCATTTTAGGACCTACTTTTTTTGCTGTTTCATTTAAATAAGTGCTATTTGATAATGCAATAAAAAAATTCTTAAAAAGTGACATATCCCATTCCTCCATATTACATAATACTTATAATTTAATAATAGTTTAGCATGAATAGCTGATTGTAGAAAGCGTTTTCAATTATCTGAATAATATAAAAAAAGTATAATTATAATATTGAACTAAAATTTGTAATCACTTTGTCTTTAAGATTTACACCAGTCCAAACCAATAATCTGATATAATACATTTATTGAAATATAAGTTAGAGAGGAATTATACATATGTGGAAATGGGAAACTGAACACGATGCTAAAGGTGTCGTGATTATAGTACATAACATTTTAGAACACACTGGCAGATATGCATACGTCATTACAATGTTAAGACGTAATGGCTATCACGTTATAATGGGTGATTTACCTGGTCAAGGTCAAACTTCTAGAGCAAACAAGGGACAAATTGAGCATTTTGATATCTATCATGAAACACTAATAGAATGGGTTAGAATTGCTAATGAATACAAGATTCCTACTTTTGTCATGGGTGTTGGACTAGGTGGATTAATTTTATTAAATGTACTTGAAAAAACAGAATTACCTATCGAGGGTATGTTACTCCTTTCTCCATTGTTAGAATTTAAAAGAAATAATAAGACACGTAAAAATATGTTAATTTCAAATGTAGGTAAAGGTTCTAAGGACGCACGATTCAAATTAGGTATTGAAACTAAAGATTTAACGCGAAATGATGAAGTTATTGAAGAAACTAAACAAGATGGATTAATGTTAAGAAAAGTAACCTACAAGTGGTATAACATTGTGTTGGAAACAATGAAAGATACAGTTCAACATTTCAAAGATATACAATCTATGCCAACGTTACTAATGTATGGAACTGAAGATAAATTATTGGAATTACGCTCATTCAATGAACTTAAAAATAATTTAAACACTAATGAATTTTATTTTAAAGTATGGGAAGGCTTCTATCATGAAATTCATAATGAACCTGAACGTGATCAAGTGATGCGTTACGTGTTGACGTTTTTAAATAATAGTGTGAATACAATGGGTTTTATAGTAAATGAAGAAGAAATCGAAGAAGTTTAAAAATCAGAGTGTGTGATGAAGTAATATTTCATGACTACAAAGCAAATTCGTCGTAATTGATCAAATTGAGAAACAATTTATAATACTTCTTCATTTCTAGTTATCTTTGAGGAGCTGGGACTAAGAATTCGATGAGAATTCTGTTCTGGCTCCTTTTTGATAAACAATTATATGTAATGCAATTGATTAATGCACAAAGGTAATTCAATATTTAGAAGTTAACATCTTTTAAATTAAAGTAAAAATATAATATAATGTTAATATTATATGTTTTTAATTTTAATTATATTTAGTTGAATTACCAATAAAAATTTAAAGTAATTTAACATATGCTTTAATGTAAGTTAATTTTTTGGAGTTATTATAAATTGTTTAATTACAACGAGAATAATTGGGTAAATATATAATGATAGTTAATTCTATAATTATTTAATCGGGATGTGTACAATTATTTAGGGAGGGAGCAACATGAATAATCAAGCAGGCGAGAATGTTTCTATGATTTTGCAGCTTGAAGAAGTGTGTAAAGAAATCAATTCGATTTTTAAAGTAATTTATGAAACTTATGATTTGACCAAAGAAGAGGTTCTCATTTTACTAACTTTATGGGACAAAGGGTCCATGACGTTAAAAGAAATGGATAGTTACGTTAATATTAAATCGTATAAACGTACACGTACATATAACAAACTTGTTCAATCTGAATGGATATTTAAAGAGAGACCATTAGATGATGAACGAACTGTAATTATTCATTTTAATAAAGAGAAGCAAGAACTTAAAGATGAACTACTAAATTTCATTACTTCTACTATTAAGAAACGATATGAAATACTTGAAAATAGTCTAAACTCATTAATGCGTATTTAATCGATTTGATGTTTTAGTTTATATTGTCTTGAATATAATTTAGAGAGATTTTTCGACAAAACAATCCACTCCATAATTAAACTATGGAGTGGATTTTATATATTATTTAAAATTATGTCAGAGATGATGTATGATGTTAGGTTTAGCGTTTCTCAATCGCACATATAAATGGCGCATGATTCACTTGGTTCATAAATTGATATTTAAGAATATGAGCTTTCTCTTGATCAAAATGTTCTAAGAAATCTAATAAAGCATCTCGTTCAATTTGTCCTTCAGCATGCCCATGGTATATAACTAACACAATAATACCTTCAACACTTAAATAATCAAAAATGTTATTAATTGCTTTTATTGTAGTTTCAGGTCTCGTAACAATTGATTTATCACCCTTAGGTAAGTAGCCAAGGTTAAATATCGCTGCATCTATTTGACCTTTAAATTTAATGTCAATGTGGTTCTTAATGTTTTCATGACCATCACGAATTAATGTTACATTATGATATTCTTTCACTTTTTCGAAAGTTAACTGAATTGCTGAGTCTTGTATATCTAAACCAAAAACATGACCATTTGGAACCTGTTGTGCAAGAAACAACGTGTCATTACCATTCCCACAAGTAGCATCAATGACAATACTATCTTGTTTAATATGATCTTTTATTAACGTTTTTGAAAAGGGGAGAATACGTTCTAATTTCATGAGTTAACCTTTACCTCAGATGTATAATGTTTACCCTGATAGGAGTTGCGTCGTGCTAATTCATCATCAATTTCATTTAAAACTTCCCATTTATTAACACTCCACATAGGACCAATCATTAAATCAATTGGACCATCTCCAGTAATTCGATGAATAATCATTTCAGGTGGTAAAATTTCTAATTGATCGCATACTAGATTGGTATAGTCTTCTTGAGACATAAACTCAAGCATTCCTTTTTCATATTGTTTAACCATTGGTGTCCCTTTTAATAAATGAAGTAAATGAATTTTAATGCCTTGAACATCCATTTGAGCTACTTCACGTGCAGTTTCCATCATCATTTGATAGTCTTCACCAGGTAAGCCATTAATAATATGAGTACACACATTAATGTTTTGTTTTCTTAATTTAGCAACGCCTTCATAATAAGTTTGCATATCATGAGCACGGTTAATTAAGTCTGAAGTTTCTTGATGTACAGTTTGTAAACCTAATTCTACCCATAAATAAGTACGTTCATTTAACTCGGCTAAGTATTCTACTACATCATCAGGTAAACAATCTGGTCTGGTTGCTATAGATAAACCTACAACACCTTCTTCTTTTAAGACAGGCTCATACTTTTCTTTTAATACTTCTACTGGTGCATGCGTATTCGTGAAAGCTTGGAAGTAGGCAATATATTTACCCTCACTCCATTTTTCATGCATCCTATCTTTAATTTGTTGAAATTGAACTTCAATTGGATCAGCTCTGTTACCAGCAAAGTCACCGCTACCTGCGGCTGAACAGAACGTGCATCCACCATGTGCAACTGTGCCATCTCGGTTAGGACAGTCAAATCCACCATCAAGTGCTACTTTGAAAATCTTTTGACCAAATTTATTTTTTAAATGGTAATTCCATGTATGATATCGTTTATTTTCAAAGGCATACGGGAAATAGTTACCCATAACACATTTTCCTTTCTATCTAACTTAGTTCTAAGTAAAGATTTTAACATACTTTAATGTTATAGTGTTTAATGTAGTTCAACAAAAATATAAAGAGGGGACTAAAAATATGAATATACCTAGATCAGTATGGTGGCTAGTTATAGGCATGGCGCTAAATATAACTGGCTCTAGCTTTTTATGGCCTTTAAACACAATTTATATGAAAGAAGAGCTTGGTAAGAGCCTGACTATTGCTGCGATTGTTCTAATGGTTAATTCATTCGGAATGGTAGTCGGAAATTTACTAGGAGGTTCATTATTTGATAAATTAGGTGGTTATCGAACAATTATGATCGGTACCGTTACATGTTTAATCAGTACTACGCTTTTAAACTTCTTCCATGGATGGCCATGGTATGCTGTTTGGTTAGTATTGTTAGGTTTTGGTGGCGGAATGATAGTTCCCGCGATATATGCAATGGCTGGTGCAGTTTGGCCTAACGGGGGGAGAACGACTTTCAATGCAATATACTTAGCTCAAAATATTGGTGTAGCAACCGGTGCAGCTATGGGTGGTTTCGTTGCGGAATTAAGCTTTAATTATATTTTCTTAGCAAACTTGATTATGTACGTCTTGTTTGGAATTGTAGCGATAACTCAATTTAATCTTGAATATCATGCTAAAATCAGAACACCTGATAGTCTAGATATCCATAGCAAAGAGAATAAAAAACGTTTCATTGCACTCTTACTACTGTGTGTAATGTTTGCTATTTGTTGGATTGCTTACATTCAATGGGAAACTACAATTGCATCATTCACTCAAGAATTAAATATTTCTATGTCGCAATACAGTATATTATGGACAGTGAATGGTATTATGATTTTAGTTGCTCAACCGTTAATAAGACCAGCAATTATTTTATTAAAAGGTAATTTAAAATATCAAATGTTAGTTGGTATTTTAATTTTTATGCTTTCATTCTTTGTAACTAGTTTTGCCGAACAATTTACTGTATTTTTAATAGGAATGATTATATTAACTTTTGGTGAAATGTTTGTTTGGCCAGCAGTACCAACTATAGCTAATTATTTAGCACCAGAAGGAAAACAAGGTCAATATCAAGGTGTCGTAAATTCAGCTTCAACTGTTGGTAAAGCATTTGGGCCATTAATAGGTGGGGTATTAGTTGATACCTTTAATATGAGTGCGATGTTCATTGGCATCATGTTCTTATTAATTGTAGGGATTATTTTCCTTTCAATCTTTGATAAAGGGCTGCCAAAAGGAAAACAATCGCGACAATCAAGATAGAAGTTTTATTTATACATGAGTTTAAACAAAATAGTAACTACCACTTGCAATTAGTGCTTGAATCTCATAATATTAAAATGTATTGGAGTAGTAACTTAAGTACTTTTCATCAGAGAGCTAGTGGTGGTGAGAACTAGTGTTAAGAATTAAGTGAACTTACCGTTATTCGATTAAATTATAAACATCTCTTACTATTATAAAGTGCACAATATTTGTGAATTAGGGTGGTACCGCGGCTAAAAGTCGTCCCTTTAATAAATAATAGTTTGAGGTGTTTTTTTATTTATAGGAGGAAAAAGATTTGGGATATAATCACAAGGAAATTGAGAAAAGATGGCAAAATTATTGGGCAGACAACAAAACGTTTAAAACGAGTGATAATCTAGGACAAAAGAAATTTTATGCATTAGATATGTTCCCTTATCCATCTGGAGCAGGTTTACACGTAGGGCATCCAGAAGGTTACACAGCTACTGATATTGTGTCTAGATATAAACGTATGCAAGGTTATAATGTACTTCATCCAATGGGATGGGATGCTTTTGGATTACCTGCTGAACAATATGCATTAGATACTGGTAATGATCCTAGGGGATTTACAAAGCAAAATATTCAAACTTTTAAACGTCAAATACAAGAATTAGGTTTCAGTTATGATTGGGATAGAGAGGTAAATACTACTGACCCTGAATATTACAAATGGACACAATGGATTTTTATCCAACTGTATAATAAAGGTTTAGCCTATGTAGATGAAGTTGCTGTCAACTGGTGTCCAGCGTTAGGAACTGTTCTATCTAATGAAGAAGTTGTTGATGGAGTTTCTGAACGTGGAGGACATCCAGTATATAGACGACCTATGAAGCAATGGGTATTAAAAATTACAGAATATGCTGACCGATTATTAGAAGATTTAGAAGAACTTGACTGGCCAGAATCTATTAAAGACATGCAACGTAATTGGATTGGACGTTCAGAAGGTGCGCGTGTTTCTTTTAAAATTGAAAATGAAGATGCTAGTATTGATGTGTTTACAACGAGACCAGATACAATTTACGGTACAACTTTCTTAGTATTAAGTCCGGAACATGATCTCGTAAATGTTATTACTTCTGAAGATAAATTAGAAGAAGTAAAAAAATATCAAGAAGGTGCATCTAAAAAATCTGACCTTGAACGAACAGATTTAGCCAAAGATAAATCAGGTGTCTTCACAGGTGCTTATGCTATAAATCCACTATCAGGTGAGCAATTACCAATTTGGATTGCGGATTATGTACTTTCTAGCTATGGTACAGGCGCAGTCATGGCTGTGCCCGCGCATGATGAACGTGATCACGAGTTTGCAACTAAATTTGATTTACCTATTATCGAAGTCATTGAAGGCGGCAATGTGCAAAAAGAGGCATATACTGGTGAAGGTCAACATGTTAACTCAGGAGAACTTAATGGTTTAGATAATGAAGCGGCTATTGCTAAAGCAATTGAATTACTAGAAACGAATGGTGCTGGAGAGAAAAAAGTAAATTATAAATTAAGAGATTGGCTATTCAGCAGACAACGTTATTGGGGTGAACCAATACCAGTTATTCATTGGGAAGATGGTACTATGACTACAGTTCCAGAAGAAGAGTTACCACTTTTACTACCAGAAACTGATGAAATTAAACCTTCTGGTACAGGTGAATCTCCATTAGCTAATATCGATGAGTTTGTGAATGTTGTTGATGAAAAGACAGGCATGAAGGGTCGTCGTGAAACTAATACTATGCCACAATGGGCAGGAAGTTGCTGGTATTACTTAAGATATATCGATCCTCATAATAGTAATATGTTAGCTGACCCAGAAAAATTAAAACACTGGTTACCAGTAGATTTATACATTGGTGGGGTAGAACATGCTGTACTTCACTTACTGTATGCTAGATTCTGGCACAAAGTTCTTTACGATTTAGGTGTAGTACCTACTAAAGAGCCGTTCCAAAAATTATTTAATCAAGGTATGATACTTGGTGAAGGTAACGAGAAAATGAGTAAGTCTAAAGGCAACGTAGTTAATCCAGATGATATTGTAGATTCACACGGTGCTGATACATTGCGATTATATGAAATGTTTATGGGACCATTAGATGCAGCTATTGCCTGGAGTGAAAATGGTCTTGATGGTTCAAGACGTTTCTTAGACCGTGTTTGGAGACTATTCATCAATGAAGACGGTTCATTATCAAATAAAATAGTTGAAAATAATGATAATGGATTAGATAAAGTTTATAACCAAACTGTTAAAAAAGTTACAGAAGACTTCAACACATTAAACTTTAATACTGCGATAAGTCAATTAATGGTATTTATTAATGATTGCTATAAAGCAGAAACGATTTATCAACCATATGCTGAAGGCTTTGTAAAAATGCTGGCTCCAATTGCGCCACATATTGGTGAGGAATTATGGAACCGTTTAGGTAATGAAGACACTATTACTTATCAACCATGGCCAACATATGATGAATCATTACTTGTAGATTCAGAGGTTGAAATTGTAGTACAAGTGAACGGCAAAGTAAGAGCAAAATTAAATATTCCTAAAGATACTTCTAAAGATGAAATGGAAACATTAGCATTACAAGATGAAAATGTTAAACTATCGATTGAGGGTAAAGACATTAAAAAAGTAATTGCAGTCCCTCAAAAACTTGTTAACATCGTTGCAAAATAATAATATAAGGAGTTTTAATAATGGAATCTATTACAGTAGATCAATTAAAAGAAAAAGTATTAGAATCTAATCCGGTGAATATTGTGGACGTTCGTACAGATGAAGAAACTGCAATGGGAGTCATTCCTGGAGCTAAAACAATTCCTATGGATCAAATTCCTGACAACTTAAATCATTTTAATAAAAGTGAAACATATTATATTATTTGTGCCGCAGGAATGCGTAGTGCAAAAGTTGTAAAATATTTAGAAGATCAAGGTGTACATGCTATTAATGTTGAAGGTGGCATGAATGAGTGGGGTACTGAAGGTACAGTTATTGATAGCATCTAATTAACATTAAGAGGCTGTGAACTGCACCCAGTCAAGTAGACAATTAAATAATTAAAATGAATGGTTGATTTTGTTTTTAGACAAAATCGGCCATTTTTAATGTAATTCTTTCTGTATTAAAGAAATGAATGTATTTTTCTATTTGTTGCTTTGCCTCTTCAACATTATTAAAAATAAATCGTTTGTTGCCTTTGAAAATCTCACTTTTAATCGTCCCCCAAACCCATACCATAGGACCATTATCTATACATCTACTAACACGAGACATACTATGAAACATACCGTTTTGTTCTAACTTATATTTAAATAACTTGGAAGTATACTAAAAACCACAGTCACTATGAAACAATATACCTTTGGTATTTTGAACTTGTTGGACTGCTTTCTCCAATGTGCTGAAAACTAACATATTATTATTAGATAAGTCTAGTTCATAGCTAACAATTCGCTTAGTCCCTAGATCATAAATAGCACTTAGATAAATTTTACGACCATCTTTGATTTTAAATTCTGTGACATCTGTTAACCAAGTTGTATTCGGTGATGCAACTTCAAATTGGCGATTGAGTATATTGACTGCTGTAATTTGTGGTGTTGAACGACGGTAAGGTTTGCGCTTAAATCGTATTACTGCAGCTAATTTGAGTGTTTTCATCAAACGGTAAACACGTTTGTAATTTACTTTTTTATTTAAATATTTTCTAATATAGATATAAACACGGCGATATCCATATATGCCCTTATACTTATGATAAATGGTTTCAATGTTTTGTTTAAGTTGTTCATTGTCCATTTCTCGTTTAGTAGGTTTACGATGGCACCACTTATAATAACTTGACCTAGAAATACCTAATACATGACATAATTGTCGAATCGGATATTGATTCTTTAACGTTTCGCTTGTTTTGTACGACGTGATTTGTTGTCTTTACGAATCATCTCCCTTTCTAATTCGTTGTACTTTTTTAAAACATTATTTTCCATTTCTAGTAATCGATTACGTTCTTTTAATACTCTGATTTCTGCTTCTTTTTGCTCTTCTGATGTCAATATAGATTGCGGTTTGCCTTTGTCACGGCCATCTACTAATCCATCACTTCCATTAGCTTGATATTTTTGGACCCACTGATAAATTTGGCCGTATGTGATATTAAAGTGTTCTGCAACTTCTCTATAAGATTGTTTGTGATTTAAGTAATATTCAACAATTGCGACACGTTCATCGAATGTGGTTTGTCTTGCTTTCATGATATACACCTCAGATTTAGGAGATTGTTTTTTAATCTCTTTTCCTTCAGTATCTATTTTTAATGTATCGATTAAATACTGGAATGAAACACCTTTTTCATATTCTTGAAACATATATAGTAGTAAGTCTACATCTACTTTAGGATGGCTTGGCATAAAAAAGCTCCCTTCAAAGTTTTTCATTTTTTCAATGTCTACTTTGAAGGGAGCATATCACTGACTAATATGTCAGTCTCTTTTTTGTGATCATATTTTATAATATTTTTAAAAGAATAATTAAATATACACTAGCGTACAATAATCAATAGTGATAGAATAATTTCGTAAGTGGTCAAATAGTGTACAGACTATATTTTGACTAATTCATTAAATCAAAGACATCAAGATCAGACTACAAGGAGGATATTTAATGAATCTATTTAAAAAACAAAAATTCAGTATACGTAAATTTACAGTTGGGACGTTCTCAACAGTGATTGCTACTCTAGCATTTATCACTCACACAGGACATGCAGCTGAATTAGATGAGCATAGTCAATTAGCTCAACCAAAAATTACTGAATCAAAAAATACTGAAAACTTAAATCAACATCAACCAGATGCTATTAAAGATTCATCTAAAAGTGAACCTAAGATAGATAATAATACTACTTTGAATAGAGAGGCTGTTAGTGAGACTACTGAAGTTCCAAATAAAACTCAAACTACAAATAGCGCAGAAAATATAAATAGCACTGAAATATCTGACAAAGATAAAGATAATAATGTTGATACAAATCAACCAATTCTAGAGAATAATAAATCCAATAAGGATAGTAAAGCGACAACAGTTCACAAACGAGCGAAACGTGATGCTAATGATGTAACTTCAAATACTCAAACACAACAAGACCCAATGGCTATTAATGAAACAAACTCAGGTCAAGTCGTTAACGGTAACTTTACTGATACATCTAACGGAGCTGAAATTCCAACAGCAAATACAGAATCTGCAATGGATGAAGCAAGTAAGATTCCTGGATGGAAAGTAGTCAATAGCCAACAAACACAAATACCATTAATATGGGGACCAAAAGTCTTACCATCATACACTTATATCACATTCGATAAGACTAATAATAAAATTGGTGCTGTATTATCTAAGTATAGCGATAATTTATCTTACGGAAGACCAGATAATAGTGTAGGACCGATATATCAAGATATCGATGTTACACCTGGTTCTGAATTACAATTTCATTACTTAGGTTCCTCAATAGGTAATATTTCTGGGTTTAATAGTGCACGCATGTATATATATGATGCTAATAATCCATCAACATTATTGTATAAAGGTACGCCTAAAACAAGTAACCAAGCTTTCGGTATTTTTAAAGGTGTTTTTAATGTACCTGAAAACATTTCAAGAATCAGATTACAATTTGAGTCTTTAGTGAATGTCAGTCATGACACTTATAATGGACATCGTTTACTTAAAGGTCCTAATAACTTTGGTGGTGGTGTAGTTGCGGATGTTTCTGTTAATACTGGTGCTTATTTAAAAGTGAGTGCAGTTCAAACTGAATACCAAGCTAACTCTACATCTGATAGTTCACCTGTTGTAAATGCTAAATTAAATGTTTCTATTGAGAACAAAGGTCACTCTAGTTCTAACAAAACACAATATAAAGTTGTATTACCTGAAGGGGTGACTTTTGTCTCAGCTGAGAATGCAACTGGTACATTTAATGAAGGTACTAGAGAACTTACGCTTAATATTAATCCAATAGATACTGATACTACTCGAAATATTTCTTATACTGTATCAATACCTACTACAGTTCCAATTAAAAAGGATTTTAATGCGAATCTAATTTATCAAACTGAAGGTATTAACATGAACCGTAAAAATGGTTCAAGAGACTTTGCTGTGCAAACACCTGGTGACAACAACTACTTAAGATATGGTGGTAATAATGAATTTATTATTACTGAGAGTGATCAAAGACAAGGTAGTACAATAGCTCCAACGCAATCTGTAACTGTCAATATGTATAAAGATGCCATTAATAGTAAAATAAGTGAAATTGAAACTGAACTTGGTCAGGTTAATCAAAGTAATTATTCTACAGAAGCATGGAACAATCTACAAACAGCACTCACAAGTGCAAAGGTTGTAAAAAATGAAACAGATGCTACACCATTAACCGATAGAAAGAACCAAGCAGAAATCAATAACTTATTATTAAACTTAGAGAAAGCAAAAGCTAAATTTGATATAGATAAAGCAGCTAAAGCTAGAGAAAGTGTTATCAATAGTAATACTGAAGCTACAACTGAAGAAAAACAAGCTGCTTTAACCAAATTACAAAATCAATATAACGAGAATAAAGCTGAAATTGATAAATTAACTATTAATAATGATATCGCTCCACTAAAAGAAAGCAGTATCTCTCAAATCAATTTAATTAATGTAACCGCTACTAAAAAAGATGAAGCTAAACAAGCAATTGAAGCGGCTTTAACCCAACGTAAAGTATACATTGACGGTCATTATGATGCGACACAAGAAGAAAAAGAGGTAGCAATGAATAAAGCTACTGAAGAAGCAAATAAAGCAAAAGCTTTAATTGATCAAGCTACATCAAACAATGATGTAGATCAAGCGCAAACTAATGGTATAGATATTATTAATACTATTGATGCGGTTGTTACAAAAAAAGCAAATGGTAAAAAGGCTATAGAACAAGCAGCTGAAGCGAAAAAAGCTTTAATTAATCAATTGAGTGATGCTACACAAGAAGAAAAAGATGCAGCAATTCAAAGGGTAACAGATGAAGTTAGAAAAGCTGACAGACTCATAGAACAATCTACCACTAATGATGGTGTTGATGAATTTCAAGCGCATGGTATTAGTGCAATTAACAATATTCAACCAGAAATAGTTAAAAAATCAGATGCTAAACAATCGATTGATATAGCGGTCTTAAATCAAAAGGCATTAGTAAATAATAATAATGAGGCTACTCAAGAAGAGAAAGATGTAGCTTTAGGCAAAATTGATGAAGCGGCTAAACAAGCAAAGGCTGCAATTGATGTTGCAACTACAAATAACGCAGTAGATGAAGCAACAACCAACAACACTACAATAATTTCTGGAATTCTTCCTGATACGGTTAAGAAAGCAGCAGCAAGAAAAGCAATTGACGATGCTGCAACTGCAAAAAAAGAAGCTATTAATAATACGCCGAATGCGACAGAAGAAGAAAAAGTAGCGGCAAAAGCTAAGGTCGATGAAGCAGTAACAGAAGCGAAGAAAGCAATAGACCAAGCGAGAAATAACAATGATGTAGATACTGCAAAAACAAATGGAATAGAAGCAATCAATCACGTCCAACCGACGGTTGTTAAAAAAGATGAAGCGAAAACAGCGATTGATAATGCAGCTAGAACTAAAAAAGCAGAAATTGATCAAACACCAAATGCGACAGAAGAAGAAAAAGCAGCAGCGAAAGCGAAAGTCGATGAAGCAGTTAAAATTGCGAAAGAAAATATTGATAAATCTTTAAACAATAACGAAGTCGACGAGTCTTTAAATAAAGGTGAATTGAAAATTAAAAATGTTCAAATTACAGTTATTGCGAAAGAAAAAGTGATCAAACATCTTATGGATATTGCAACAAAACAAAAAGCAAAAATTGATTCAAATCAATTTGCAACTGATGAAGAAAAATCGACTGCGAAACATAAGATTGATCAAATTATAAATAAAGCTTACGCAGCAATCAAAAAAGCAAAAAGTAATAGTGAAGTAAATAATATTGATGATAAATATAGTAAGTTAATTTCAGAAACAAATACTATAGCTAAAGCTAAACATGATACTCTATTAAAGCAAATTGTTGAAGAAAAAGAGGTTAAACTTAATAATATTAAATTTAATATTGTACAAAGTACTGAAAAAGTGAATGAAATACAAAAAGAAGAATCTAAAAATAAAAAAGAAAAAGTAAATTATAAATTAGAAGTAACTAAGTTTAATGGAAGCTCACAACTGCCTAATACAGGTGTGAATATGACATCTAACGTCGTACCATTAACTCAACTATCCTTAATAAGTGGATTATTCTTGCTATTAATATCAAAACGAAGAAAAAATGCTAAATAAGATTGAATTGCACTATTTTTGACAATCAAATTAAAGTTTAATAGAACTTCCTTCAAACATTTTGAATACCAATATGTTTGAAGGAAGTTCTTTTTATTCTATTTGAAATATGGCTGCTTCATTTCCCGCTACATGGCCAGTAACTAAAGCACTTGTGATATTATATCCTCCAGTATAACCGTGAATATCTAACACTTCACCACATAAAAATAGTCCTGGTTGAATTTTAGACATCATTGTTTTAGGCAAAATTTCTTTTAAACTTACACCACCACCAGTTACAAACGCTTTATCAATTGGTAGTGTCCCATTAACTTCAAAAGTAAACGCTTTAAAGCATTCAACTAATTGTTTAAGTTGCTGATTTGATAAATGATGAAAAGTAGTATTTTCATCAATTTGAGCTTGTTTTAGCATAAATAGAAGATACCTTTCTTCTATTAACCCTCTCAAACTATTTTTTATATATTTGTCAGGTTCTTCACTTAAGATGGATGTTATCTTCTCTTCTAGTAGATGATTTTTAAATTCTGGAAACACATCTAATTGCATTTTAATCTCTTTTTTCTTTTGGTTTTTTTGTTCTTTATAAACAAATTGACTACATCTTAGCGCTGCAGGACCACTTATACCAAAGTGAGTGAATATCATATCCATTTTATGACTTATTCTTTTTTTACCATTTTTCTTAAGTACAGATAATTCTACGCCTTTTAGGCTTAAACCTTTAAGTTCTTTAGATTTAATAAAGGACTCTGCTGAAGTTATAGGGACTTCAGTAGGGAAGAGTTCAGTGATACTATGTCCTAATTTTTTAGCAAACTTATAGCCATCACCCGTTGAACCTGTTTGAGGGACACTAGTTCCACCTGTTGCAATAATGACACTTTTACTTAAAAAAATACCTTTATCAGTTATAACGTTAAAAGTCCCGTTATCTTCTACGTTAATATCATTGACGATAGTTTCCTCTTTTATGTCAACTTTATTTTGTTTAATGGTATTTACAAGTGTATCAACTACATCTTGAGATTTATTTGTGACAGGGAACATACGACCATGGTCTTCTTCTTTTAATTTGACGCCTCTGGATTCAAAGAAGTTAATTATAGATTCATTATCAAATACTGAAAAGGGGCTATATAAAAATTTTCCATTACCAGGGATATTTTTTATTATTTCTGCGTAAGGTAAACGATTTGTAACATTACATCTACCACCACCTGAAATTTTAAGTTTTCTACCCAGACCTTTTTTCTTCTCTAATAAGAGTACATTTTGACTTTGTTCTGATGCAGCAACCGCTGCCATAAGCCCACTAGGTCCACCACCTATAATAATCGTTTGATACATAGAGTAACCTCCATTTGTTAATCATAGTTCTATTATTATAAATTAAAATACGTTTGAATTCTCAATAAATTTAGTTATAATTTAAGATTGGTTCATCATTAATTAATTATATATCTTGATTTATTATGCGTTTAAACTTAAATTTAGTAAAACTATTAAAGTAATTAGTAAACAATTAGTATTTTGTGATATATTTTATAGTAATGCAAGCCCTTAAAAATTACAGGTTTTAAATTAAATAATTTGATTATTAAAAAGGCAGGAAGATTAAATATGAGTGAAAATAAGGAAATGGTAAGAGGTACCTTTCTTATTACATTAAGTATTCTTATTACTAAAATTTTAGGTGTACTTTTTGTAATCCCTTTTTATGCCATTATGGGTGCAAATGCGGAAGAAAAGTTAGCACCATTCAACTATGCTTATGTTCCATATAATATTGCAATTGCTGTAGCAACCGCAGGCATACCGTTAGCTGCTTCAAAATTTGTAGCTAAATATAATGCCTTAGGTGCGTATAAAGTCGGACAAAAATTGTATAAATCGAGTTTTATAGTGATGTCCATTTCTGGAATAATTGGATTTTTAATATTATTCTTCTTAGCACCAGACATTGCTGCTTTAACGTTAGGACGTAAAGAAGGCAAAGGCGGTTGGACAATCGATGATATCACATGGATTATCCGAGTTATTAGTATGGTAGTTATGTTTATACCATTACTTGCTACTTGGCGTGGAGTATTTCAAGGTTATGAATCTATGGGCCCTACAGCAGTTTCAGAAGTAACAGAACAAATTGCTAGAATAGTTTTTATTCTTATAGGTAGTTTTTTAGTATTAAATGTTTTTCATGGTTCTTATCTACAAGCAAATGGTATAGCAACATTTGCAGCTGCTATAGGTGCAATTGCTGGTTTGTTAACGCTTTGGTATTACTGGCGTAGACGTAAACCTCATATTCAAAAAATGGTAGCTTCTGATCATACCGGTTTGGACGTGCCATACACAAAAATGTATAAGGAAATTATTTCATATAGTATTCCATTTGTTATTGTGAGTTTGAATTTTCCTTTATTTAATTTAGTGGATCAATTTACACATAATAATGCATTAGATGCAGCAGGGTTTCATGCTAATAAGGACTATTTCTTTACAATTTTAAACTTTACAACAAATAAAATTGTTATGATCCCAACATCTTTAGCTGCTGGATTTGCTGTTAGTTTAATACCATTTATTACCAAAACTTTTGCAGAGGGTCGCTTAAATGAAATGCATCGCCAAATTAAAACTTCAATTGGTGTGTTGATGTATATAACAGTTCCGGCAAGTCTAGGTATAATGGCATTGTCTTCACCGTTATATACAGTATTTTATCAATACAATCCAGATGGTAATAAAATATTATTTTATTATGCGCCTGTTGCAATATTAATTTCTTTATTGAGTGTTACTGCCTCAATGTTACAAGGAATAAACAAACAAAAATTAACAGTTTTTGTAATTTTAGGCTCAGTATTTGTTAAATTAATCTTAAATATTCCTTTAATTATGATATTCCATACATCAGGAGCTGTTTTAAGTACTGCAATCGCATTAACGGTTGCCAATGTTGCAAACTTAATGATTTTAAAAGTTTATGCTAAGTTCCACTTTACTGATACATTGGTTCAAGTTGCTAAAATTTTCATTTATAGTTTAATCATGATGATAAGTGTTGAAGTAGTCTACTTCTTACTAAGCTTATTTATTTCTGTAGATCGAAAATCTGGTGCATTTATAATACTAATTATAGGGGTTATAGTTGGTGGACTGATTTATGGAACAATTACAATCAAGAACAGATTAGCTGATGAGTTTTTAGGGGATTTACCTGGTAAGATTCGTCGTAAAGTTGGATTCCTAAAATGAGATTAGATAAATTTTTAGCAAACATGGGTGTTGGAACGCGTACTGAAGTTAAACAACTTTTAAAAAAAGGAAAGGTCACAGTTAATACTTCAGTCGAGAAGTCACCTAAATCTTATATTAACCCCACAGAAGATATGGTTTGTGTAAATGAAAAGCAAGTTGAGTTCGTTAACAATGTTTATATTATGCTAAATAAGCCAAAAGGTTATATTTCAGCCACACACGATGAATCAAATCGAACAGTAATTGATTTAATTCCGGAATACCAACATCTAAATATCTTTCCAGTTGGAAGGCTAGACAAGGATACTGAAGGTTTACTACTCATTACAAATGATGGTCAATTTAGTCATGATTTAATGAGTCCCTCTAAACATGTTTCTAAGACATATGAAGTGACATCGCAAAATCCCGTTACTAAAGCTGATATTGACGCATTTAAGAAAGGCATCATCCTTTCTGACGGTCCAGTCAAACCAGCACAATTAACTAGAATAAATGAAACTACATCACAGGTTACAATTTATGAAGGTAAATATCATCAAGTTAAAAGGATGTTTCACGCCATTGAAAATGAGGTATTAGAATTAAAACGTCTTAAAATCGCTAAGTTGGCGTTAGATGAAAATCTCAAATCTGGAGAGTATAAGTTACTTTCAGATAAAGAATTAAATCTTTTACAGCATTAACAAAGGAGAAGGTGTTTAATATGGCTAAAACTACAGGTTTATTTAGAATAATTGCTGGTGTTGGCGCTGCAGCTGCAGCAGTAGTATTATCTCGAAAAGAAAGTAGAGATAAATTAAAAGAACAATATAATAAATATAAAGAAGATCCAGAAGGATACAAAGAAAGCGCAAGAGGCTTAGCAAGTCAATTAAGTTCTAAAGCTAATGAAACAATTCAAGAAGTTAAAAATAATCCTCAAGACTATGCTAATCGTTTAAAAAATGATCCAAAATCATTTTTAGAAGAAGAAAAATCAAAATTTACTAATTTAGATGCTAATAAAGAAGATTCATTAGAAGAAGGTAAATTTGATGATGAAGGTGGCGCAACTGTTAATAACAATTTAAGAGTTGTCACTGAAGAAGACTTAAAGAAAAATAATAATGCATTAGAAGATAAAGATTAATCTTGATTTTATCTAAGATGTTTTTGAACCTGAACATTGAAAAATGTATTAGGTTCTTTTTTATTTAATAAGAAGATACATTTGAAAACAAGTAACTATAATTATTACTAAACATGCTAACGTACAATCTTGTTAAATATAACTCCATATAAGGGTGTCAAATGTATAAATTTAATATAGTTAATAATATTTTTTATAAAATCTATAAATATTCTGACATCTTACTGTAATTTATCTCCATAGTTATGTAAAATAAAATGTATATCTATTGAAAAGGAAGTTGATCTCGAATGTGGAAAGAAAAAGTTCAAGAATATGAAGGTCAAATTATCGATGATTTGAAAGGTCTACTTTCAATTGAGAGTGTCAGAGATGATTCAAAAGCATCTGATGAAACTCCAGTTGGTCCTGGACCACGACAAGCACTCGATTATATGTACGAAATTGCACAAAGAGATGGTTTTTCTACCCATGATGTAGATCACATTGCAGGCAGAATTGAAGCGGGCAAGGGTGACGATGTATTAGGCGTTTTATGCCACGTTGACGTTGTACCCGCCGGAGATGGTTGGGATTCAGACCCATTTAACCCAGTTGTAACTGATGATGCAATTATTGCTAGAGGTACGTTAGATGATAAAGGTCCTACAATAGCTGCTTATTATGCAGTTAAAATTTTAAATGATATGAAAGTTGATTGGAAGAAACGCATTCATATCATTATAGGTACGGATGAAGAATCCGATTGGAGATGTACTGAAAGATATTTCCAAACTGAAGAAATGCCTACATTAGGATTTGCACCGGATGCAGAATTTCCAGCTATTCATGGTGAAAAAGGTATAACAACTTTCGATTTAGTCCAAAATAGCACTTCTGAAGACCAAGATGAACCAGATTATGAATTAATATCGTTTGAATCTGGACAACGTTATAATATGGTGCCAGATCATGCACAAGCTAGAGTATTTGTAAAAGAAAATATGACAGACGTTGTACAACATTTTGAACACTACTTAGACCAAAATAAATTACAGGGTGAGAGTGTTGTTGATAGTGGTGAGTTAGTTTTAACGCTAGAAGGTAAAGCTGTTCATGGTATGGACCCTTCATTAGGAGTAAATGCCGGTTTATATTTATTAGATTTCTTATCAACATTAAATTTAAATCAAACGGCAAGAGAGTTTGTAGACTTTAGTAATCGTTATCTTCATGAATCACACTTTGGTGAGAAAATGGGTATGAAATTCCATACAGACGTCATGGGTGATGTAACAACAAATGTTGGTATAATTTCTTACGACAATAAACAAGGTGGACGTTTTGGCATAAACTTACGCTATCCTCAAAAATTTGAGTTTGAAGAAGCAATACAACGATTTACAAAAGAAATTAAAGCATATGGATTTGACCTTGAATTAGGAAAAGTTCAACAACCTCATTTTGTAGACAAAAATGATCCATTTGTACAAAAATTAGTTAAAGCTTATAGAAATCAAACTGGTGATATGTCTGAACCATATACAATAGGTGGAGGAACATATGCTAGAAATCTTGATAAAGGTGTAGCGTTTGGGGCTATGTTTGAAGATTCAGAGGATTTAATGCATCAAAAGAATGAGTATATTACTAAAAAGCAATTGTTCAACGCGACAAGTATCTATTTAGAAGCAATTTATTCGCTATGTGTGGAGGGATAATCTATGACAAAAGTTTTTATTAACGGCGAATTTATCGACCAAAATGAAGCTAAAGTATCTTATGAAGACCGTGGTTATGTATTTGGTGATGGGATTTATGAATACATTAGAGCATATGATGGGAAATTATTTACAGTAACAGAACACTTTGAACGATTTATTAGAAGTGCAAGTGAAATTCAATTAGATTTAGGCTATACTGTCGAAGAATTGATAGATGTGGTTAGAGAATTATTAAAGGTAAATAATATTCAAAATGGTGGTATCTATATTCAAGCTACGCGTGGTGTAGCACCAAGAAATCACTCGTTCCCAACTCCAGAAGTAAAGCCGGTTATTATGGCATTTGCTAAAAGTTATGATCGTCCATATGATGATTTAGAAAATGGTATTAATGCAGCTACTGTTGAAGATATTAGATGGTTACGTTGTGATATTAAAAGTTTAAACCTTCTAGGAAATGTACTTGCAAAGGAATATGCGGTTAAATACAATGCTGGTGAAGCAATTCAACATAGAGGGGAAACTGTTACAGAAGGCGCTTCTAGTAATGTATATGCGATTAAAGATGGTGCCATTTATACGCATCCTGTTAATAATTACATTTTAAATGGTATTACTCGTAAGGTTATTAAATGGATTTCTGAAGATGAAGATATTCCTTTTAAAGAAGAAACATTTACTGTTGAATTCTTAAAAAATGCTGATGAAGTCATTGTTTCTAGTACATCTGCTGAAGTGACACCAGTTGTTAAGATTGATGGTGAACAAGTTGGTGACGGTAAGGTAGGTCCTGTTACTCGTCAATTACAAGAAGGCTTTAATAAATATATTGAATCTAGAAGTAGTTAATTCATTAAAATAATTAAATTGAAGAGCGTACTAATTCTTAAAAGATAGAATTATAGTACGTTCTTTTTTATTTTTCAGTGTGAATAAATTAAATGAATTAAATTAAAAATACTCAGTTTAAAGATATGAAAATGTGTTATAATGAAACCTAAAGATTGAATCGAATTTTAGCTAGTATCGACTAGTAAAATGTATCTTTTTGTTTCTCATTTTCAGTTGAAAAAGAAGGCTAAAAATTATAAAATCAACATTGAGTGATAAAAGAGACGTATTTATTTAAATAAGTGTTAGGGGACAATAACATATTATTTAAAATTATGACTTATATGTAAAAACATAACTATTTTGAAATATATAATCTTTTTTCCAACAAATGATTATAATAAATTAGAATATATGGCTCTTGAAAACTATATTTCTCGAGCCATTTTCTAATTGAAAGTGAGGTGAACGAGTTGGAGCAGTTTTATCAATTAGGGTGGACACTTGATTCTGCAGGTGGCGCTTCAGGTGAAGCATACATGGCTGAACAAGATGGACAAAAGCTATTTTTAAAGCGTAATTCTAATCCATTTATAGCAGCGCTCTCAGCTGAGGGGATTGTACCTAAATTGGTTTGGACTAAACGTATTGAAACAGGTGAAGTAGTTACAGCGCAACATTGGAAAAATGGCAGAGAACTAGAACCTGATGAAATGTATCAATCACGAGTTGCTGCATTATTAAAAAAGATTCATGGTTCAAAACCTTTACTCAATATGCTTAAACGAATGGAAATGGAACCAATCACACCTAATATTATGTTAAAAAAGATTAATGCTTCATTATCAAGAGAAGTATTAACACATCATATTATTCGTAAATCATTAACATATTTAGAAGAACACATACCTAACCTAGATTCTCGCTTTTTTACTGTTGTACACGGAGATGTGAATCATAATAATTGGTTATTATCTGATCGGGATGAGTTGTTCTTAGTAGATTGGGAAGGTGCAATGATTGCTGATCCTGCAATTGATATTGGAATGCTGCTTTATAACTACGTTCCCGAAAAAAACTGGTCAGACTGGTTTAAAACATACGGTGTAGAAGAGAGCATTGAATTAAACAAGCGTATGAAATGGTATACGGTAATTCAATCAATTGGAATGGTTCAGTGGTATGAAGAACAGAAAAGATTTAAAGATATGAATAATTGGTTGAAATTCTTAAATGAGGTTATGAATAGTAATTTATTTATCTAAGGGAGATTTCGTGTATGAGAGTTCGCTATAAACCATGGGCGGAAGATTATTTGAAAGAACATCCTAATTTAGTTGATATGGATGGGGTGCATGCTGGAAAAATGTCAGAGTGGTTTGATAAAGAGCAACCGATTTATATAGAAATTGGATCTGGTATGGGGCGATTTATAACAACACTAGCTTCTAAATTCCCAGAAATAAACTTTGTTTCTATGGAACGTGAAAAAAGTGTAATGTATAAAGTGTTGGATAAAGTGAAGGAACTAAACCTGACAAATTTAAAAATGATATGTAATGACGCTATAGAGTTAAATGAGTATTTTAATGATGGTGAAGTCTCTCGAATCTATTTAAATTTCTCAGATCCTTGGCCAAAAAAAAGGCATGCTAAACGTCGATTGACATATCATACTTTTTTAGCTTTATATCAACAAATTTTAAAAGAAGATGGAGAAATTCATTTTAAAACAGATAATAGAGGTTTATTCGCTTTCAGTTTAGAAAGTATGTCGCAATATGGGATGTACTTTACGAAGTTAAATCTAAATCTACATGACGAAGATGATGAAGATAATATTTTGACAGAATATGAAAAGAAATTTTCTGAAAAAGGTTCTAGAATTTATCGTATGGAAGCGAAATTTCATAAATCTATTAAACATTAGTTAGTAAAATTTCAATAATAAGTACTATTGAAATAATGTATTACAAATATTAAATTAGTGATAGAATAATGAAATTAACAACAATAAAATTTACTCAATTCTAATCACCCTACAGGAGTGGTACAATGATTCATTATGAATGATGTACCACTCCTGTTTATTTATTTTTAAAGTGGATATTGTATTGTAACTTAGATTGATATCTGAACACTTAATAGATAAAAAGACAAATGGAAGGTGTTTAATATGAAATTAGGCACATTTAACATCAATTATTTAAATGGTGGTATGACGCAAATGGATGGTGGGGCCATATTTGGAGTAGTTCCTAAACCATTATGGACTAAACGATATGCTGTTAATGAGAAAAACCAAGTTCCAAATTTAACTTACCCAATTTTAATTCAAACAGGGGATAAAAATATTTTGATTGATGCTGGAATTGGTAATCATAAATTAACTGATAAACAACTTAAAAATTATGGTGTCATGTATGAAAGTCAAATACATGATGAACTAGAAAAATTAAATTTAAATGTTGAAGATATAGATATGGTACTTATGTCCCATATGCATTTTGATCATGCCACAGGTCTAACAGATGTTGACGGTAACTCAATTTTTTCGAAAGCTACTCATTTTGTGCAACAAGACGAGTGGCATGAATTTATAAGCCCTAACATACGTAGTAAGGCAACTTATTGGGAAATCAATAGAGGTACTTATGAAAATAAATTAATACTTTTTGATAAAAAGGTTGAAGTTTATCCAGGCATTCATATGAAGCACGTGGGTGGTCATAGTTATGGACAATCAATTATTACGATTGAAAGTGAAGGAGAGAGAGCTGTTCATATGTCTGATATTATGCCTACGAATGCACATATTAATCCATTATGGGTTATGGCATATGACGATTATCCAATGCAATCCATTCGAGAAAAAGAAAGATTAATTCCCTATTACATTTATCAAGATTATTGGTTCTTGTATTATCATGATAATGTATTCTTCGCGGCTCAGTATGAACTTGATGGCAAAACAATCAAGCAGTCAATTAAGCGTTAATGATTGACTAGTGAAATGTTGGATTTAGGCTTGCTTTAATAATTGAAATTACATGTAAAGTAAAAAATGGTAAGAGGAGTGGGCATACTTTAATTCCAACACCTCTTACCATTTACTTTATTATAATTCTATAATATTAATGATTTCTCCCGATTTAGCATCCGCATAAAATATATATTCAACTTGCTGATTATTCTTACTTTGAGTTATGCCACCTTGAAAGATTAATCTGTTTGGATATAAATTGTCATCTACATACGGCTCATGAAGAATAAATGAACCTTTAATATTCATAAAGTAAGATTTGGCTTCTTTCAGAACATTACTAGGATTTTGGATTTTATTATTTTCTCTAAGAAAATAGATAAATATAATAGTAGCAACACTTGTAAGTAAAGCAACTGAAATTGAGATGTATTTGTAAGTTTGACGTGTCATAATCTTTACCTCTCTATTAATAGTTCTTATCATTAGTGTACCATATTCAAAATGATATAATACATTTAAGGAGTGTGTTAGTTAAGATGGACAAGAAAAAAACATTAGAGCGAATTAAAGCTTTAAGTGAATTACATGGTGCGCCAGGTTTTGAAGAAGACGTACGAAATTATATGAAAAAAGAAATGGCACCATATGTTGATGAATTTATTGTAAATCATATGGGTGGTTTCTATGGAGTCAAAAAATCTAAAAAAGCTAATGCCAAGAGGGTAATGATAGCTGCACATATGGATGAGATTGGATTTATGATTACAAATATAACAACAAATGGTATGTTACAGTTTACCAATCTTGGAGGAGTAGCAAATGATATATGGCAGGGTCAACGCCTTCAAGTTAAAAACAGAAAAGGAGACATTATTGTAGGGATTGTTTCTAATATACCTAAACACTTTAGAACTGGAAATGAAGCGGTACCTGAAATCAAAGATTTATTGTTAGATATAGGTGCAAGTTCTGATAAAGAAGTAAGGGAATTAGGTATTCAAATAGGAGATACAATAGTTCCAAATACTGAATTGACGCAGTTATCTGAATATCGATATAGTGCAAAAGCATGGGATAATCGATATGGTTGTGTCATTGCAATTGAAATACTAGAATTGTTGAGTGATGTAGAATTGGATGTCGATTTATATGTTGGTGCTAACGTTCAAGAAGAAGTAGGATTACGTGGTGCTAAGCCAGCTGCTGAATTAATTCAGCCTGACGTTGCTTTGGTTGTAGATTGTTCACCTGCGAATGATATTAAAGGTGTAAATCAATTATCAGGTGAATTAGGAGGTGGAACATTAATCCGTATTAAAGACGGCACTATGATTCTACAACCAGAATTTAGAGATTATCTAATTAAGTTAGCTGAAGACAATCATATAAAATATCAATACTACATATCTCCGGGCGGTACAGATGGTGGAGAAATACACAAAGCTAATATTGGTATTCCAACTGCAGTAATTGGTGTTTGTGCTAGATATATTCATAGTACGAATGCAGTTTTTGATATTAGAGATTACTATTCTGCAAGACAGCTACTTGAACAAGTTATATTAAATTTAAATATAGAACAAATTAACAAATTACAATTCCAAGATAAGGAGTAGATTAAATGATAAAATTAGAATCTGAATCTCAATTTAATTCACTTAAGAAAGAAAACACAGTATTTGAATTTACAGCAGGTTGGTGTCCTGACTGTCGTATTATTGAACCTGATTTACCTCGATTAGAAGAGAAGTATAAACATTTTAATTTTGTTTCAGTTGATAGAGATGAATTTATAGATTTAGCTATTGAAAATGATATTATGGGTATCCCAAGCTTTTTAGTGTATAAAAATGATGAATTAGTAGGTAGTTATATTGGAAAAGAACGAAAATCTATTGAACAAATTGATGAATTCTTGAGTAAATATGTTTAATTAAAAAGTAATTTAAAAAATAGAAGAATTTAAACTCTAACTTATTTTTTCTGTAATTGACTACAAATTTATTGTAAAATAGCATAAGGTGTGAATATAGGAGTGTTAAACATGAATGTTTTTCAAATAAGAGATAAATTAAAACAACGTTTAGCGCATCTAAATGTTGATTTTAAATTTGATCGCGAAGAGGAAACATTACGTATATATAGACAAGACAATTATAAAGGTGTAACAATCAAGTTAAACGCTATTGTCGCTAAATATGAAGTCCAAAAAGAAAAAATAATAGATGAAATTGTTTATTATGTCGAAGAAGCAATCGCTCAAATGGATGATGAAAGCATTGAAAAAATGACTAACATCCAGATTATGCCTGTCATACGTGCTACAAGCTTTGATAAAAAAACAAAAGAAGGTCATCGTTTTATCATTGAAAAGCATACAGCTGAAACCAATATTTATTACGCACTTGATTTAGGTAAATCTTACCGACTAATTGATGAAAGTATGTTGGAGTCACTTGGTTTAACTGAACAACAAGTTAAAGAAATGTCATTATTCAACATACGTAAACTCAAAAATGAATATAAAACAGATGAAGTTAAAGGAAACATTTTCTATTTTGTAAATTCAAATGATGGGTACGATGCTAGTCGTATCTTGAATACGAAATTTTTAGATGATATCTATCAACAGTGTCAAGGTGAAATGTTAATAGCTGTTCCACATCAAGATGTCTTAATTATTGCTGATATACGTAATAAAACTGGTTATGATGTGATGGCTCATTTGACAATGGAATTCTTCACTAAGGGATTAGTTCCAATCACATCATTATCATTTGGTTATGAAAAAGGACATTTTGAACCTATATTCATTTTGGGTAAAAATAATAAACAAAAGCGAGATCCAAATGTTATTCAACGATTAGAAGCAAATCGTAAAAGATTTAACAATAAAAAATAATTGATATAGAGGAGATTTCAAATGAATTTATTTTACAATAAAGATGGAGTAGGGGATGTAGCTTTTCTACAAATAGAACCTACTGATGGACCGTTTGAATTTAAAAAACAAGGCGATATTGTTGAAATTAGTAAAGAAGGAACAATAGTCGGTTTCAATATATTTGAATTTTCAAGATATAACAAAATAAGTGGAAACGGACATATTAAACTAACTTCTGAACTAGTGGATGCGCTTCAGAAAGCCATAAATAAATCAGGATTAGACTATCAATTAAATGCAGATCTATCTCCTAAGTTTGTAGTTGGATATGTTGAAACTAAAGAAAAACACCCAGATGCTGATAAATTAAGTGTTTTAAAAGTAAATGTTGGTAATGAGCATTTACAAATCGTATGTGGTGCACCAAATGTTGAGGCAGGCCAAAAGGTGGTTGTCGCAAAAGTAGGAGCAGTAATGCCAAGTGGTATGGTTATTAAAGATGCTGAATTACGTGGTGTAGCTTCTAGTGGAATGATTTGTTCTATGAAAGAATTAAATTTACCAAATGCACCTCAAGAAAAAGGTATAATGGTATTAAGTAATGACTATGAAATTGGTCAAGCATTTTTCGATTAATATAGGAAGGAAGTGAATTTATGAGTTGGTTTGATGATTTATTTAGTAATAAAGAGAATTCTGATGAAGAATTGCTCAGACGCAAAAGTAAACGTCGCAATGGCGATCTAACTCAAAATAAAGATGATTCATTACTTCCTGAAAACAACGATATATATGATCGTCCAAGAGGTAAGTTTCGTTTCCCTATCGATGTGGGTCAAGACGAGAATTATGAAGAAGCAATTTATCGTGACAGTAATGATGATATAGATAGTTATAGACCACATTCTACTAATGTCCATAGTTCATATGATTCATTTGATTACGATGGTCATACAAATCAATCTAATAATTATGCTAAGTATGATAGTTCAGAAGATTCAAGAAGACGACGTAGAAGAAATCATATAAATCAAGATGATACTGGTATACCTTCTATTAAATCAAGAAGGCCTAAGTCATTAAATAAATATACTGATACACGTGATACACAACGCTTTAACAAACATCAAAACAATTACTCTAGTACCAATGTTTCAAATTATTCAAAACCTAATTCTAATCACCAATCTAGAGTTAAGTTACAATCAGAAAGATTTAAATCAAACTATCATTTAAGTTCTGAACCTACATATCACCGTTCAAGTTTTAAAACATCGAAAGTACCATCTGCTATTTTTGGAACTAAAAAGCGTAGACCCATCGAAAACGGTGTAATACCACCTGCTAAAGATGATGAAGATTCAAAAGAGTCTACAACAAAATATAGTTCAAGCACAGTTGAACATGTTTCTCATGAAAGTAATCATGGTATAGCTGACAATTCAAATAAGGAAGATACTAAACGTTCCTCACAAATAGATTCATCAATTAACAATGAAAATGAATCAACAATAGAATCAAGTTCTAATACCTCTAATTATAATGAGCGTACTCCAAATTATTCAAAACGTGATAACACGGTGAATATTGAAAATATTTATGCATCTCAGATTGTAGAGGAAATTAGAAAAGAAAGAGAGCGTAAAGTTCAACAAAAGCGTAAATTTAAAGAAGCCTTACAAAATAAACGACAACAAACTGATGAAGAAGATAGTATACAAAGAGCAATCGATGAAATGTATGCTAAGCAAGCAGAACAATATACTGGTGAAAGTTCACTTAATCAAGGTGACAATGTAAGCAATAAATCGAATGAAGATGAAATCGATGAAAGCAAGCATAGTTATTATAGTAATAACAAATCATTAGCAGATGAGCACAATGGGCTAGTTCAAAATCAAACTGATGAACAAACTAATAGTGGTAATGTTGATAATCAAAAAGAAGTTTCAAATGAATCTCATGAACCCTACAATTATGAAGAAATTGATTTAAATCAAGTTTCTAGCGTCCAACAAGTTAGTCAGGATGATGTACAAGTTAAAGATGTATTAGAAGAACAATCATTAAAAATTAACAATAATAAAGTGGAAAGTTATTCAAATGAAAAATTTGATGAATACTTAGAGGACACCAATAGTCATGAAGAAATGCTTCATGATGATGATTTACATGATCAAGTCATGGATGATGGAGAAAATGAAGGTATTAGTAATAAATCAACTGCTGAAAACAATGGTGAAAAAATAGACGATGCCAATTATAGAGAGATTAATGAATCAGAATCACTTATGCAAGATAAAACGAATGGTTTATCATTTAATGATGAAGTGAATAACTCTGAAGATCAACAAAATCCATCTGAAAATAATATCAATAATGCTGTTCGAAATGCTGTTTCTTCAGATATAGAATACGCAACTAATGAAGATGAAGAAAATGATGAAAGATTGGCACAAGATACGAATAAAGAAAATCAAAAGTTATCACAAACAGAAGATATACAAAATGAGTCTTTTAATAACGAAGATGTATTATTAACGTCTAATACAACAGATGATTCAGAATATCTTGAAAAAGATAGTTTAAGTGAAGATAAAAAACCTGAACCATCATCTAATAAAACTAATAAAATACCTCAAAAAATGTCAATCAAGCCTGGTAGTAAACCATTTAATGTTGTAATGACACCTTCTGATAAGAAGCGTATAATGGATGCTAAAAAAAATTCAGTTTCAAGAAACAAAGTTAATGTGCCTGAATTAAAACCTGAAACAAAAAAAGAAGCACAAGATGAGAAAATGAATGCAGAATTCGACAATCATTTAAATGAGTCACAATTAAATTCTGACGAATCATCTGATTTTAATTTGGCATCTCTTGAATACAATGAAAGTTCCAAACATTCAGTTGAAAAAGACAATTTTATTAATGACGAAAACACAAGAGAAAATGAACATCAAGATGTTGATAATAGTCAAAATAATGATATACCTAAAGGAAATCAATTTGGAAAAGTTCAAAATTCAAATAATCAAAATGATAATAAACAAGATATTAATGAGTTTGTTTCTAAAGAGGATTATTCCGATGATACTTCAAAAAAGAATTATAAAGATGGAAATGACGCTAATAATAAGGCTCCTATAAGAAGAGGACCTAATATTAAGTTGCCAAGCTTTGATCTATTAGAAGATCATGAAGAACATGAAATAGATGAATCATGGATTGAAGAGAAAAAACAAGAATTAAATGACGCTTTTTATTATTTTAATGTACCTGCTGAAGTTCAAAATGTTACAGAAGGACCAAGTGTAACTCGTTTTGAATTGGCGGTAGAAAAGGGTGTCAAAGTTTCAAGAATTACAGCTTTACAAGATGATATTAAAATGGCTCTAGCTGCTAAAGATATTCGAATTGAAGCACCAATTCCTGGAACAAGTTTAGTTGGTATTGAAGTACCGAATTTAAATCCTACGAAAGTCAATTTAAAATCTATTTTAGAGAGTCCAAAATTTAAAAATGCCGAGTCTAAATTAACAGTAGCAATGGGTAATCGAGTCAATAATGAACCATTATTGATGGACATAGCTAAAACACCTCACGCATTAATTGCAGGGGCGACTGGTTCAGGTAAATCTGTGTGTATCAATAGTATTTTAATGTCATTACTTTATAAAAATCATCCTGAAGAATTAAGATTATTACTTATTGACCCTAAGATGGTAGAACTTGCACCATATAACGATTTACCACATCTAGTTTCACCAGTTATTACTGATGTAAAGGCAGCTACACAAAGTTTAAAATGGGCAGTAGATGAAATGGAAAAACGTTACAAATTATTTGCCCAATTCCACGTAAGAAATATTACTGCTTTCAATAAAAAAGCACCATATGAGCAAAGAATGCCAAAAATTGTTATTGTTATTGATGAGTTAGCTGATTTAATGATGATGGCACCTCAAGAAGTAGAACAATCAATTGCTCGAATAGCTCAAAAGGCTCGTGCATGCGGTATACACATGTTAGTTGCAACACAACGACCTTCTGTGAATGTCATCACTGGTTTAATAAAAGCTAACATACCTACACGTATTGCATTTATGGTATCTTCAAGCGTTGACTCAAGAACGATATTAGATAGTGGCGGTGCAGAACGCTTGTTAGGATATGGGGATATGCTTTATTTAGGTAGCGGAATGAATAAACCAATTCGTGTCCAAGGTACTTTTGTTTCGGATGATGAGATTGATGATGTAGTTGATTTCATTAAAGATCAAAGAGAACCTGACTATTTATTCGAAGAGAAGGAATTACTTAAAAAGAATCAAACACAAGCTCAAGATGAATTATTTGATGATGTGTGTGAATTTATGGTTAAAGAAGGACATATATCTACTTCATTAATTCAAAGACATTTCCAAATTGGTTATAACCGTGCAGCTCGAATTGTAGACCAACTTGAACAATTAGATTATATTTCAGGTGCAAATGGTTCTAAACCTAGAGATGTATTTATTACTGAAGCAGACTTAAAGAAAGATTAATTTAAAGGAGTTTTATGTATATGACGCATTATCATTTTGTTGGTATTAAAGGCGCTGGAATGAGTTCGTTAGCACAGATCATGCATGATCTTGGTCATGAGGTGCAAGGGTCTGATATTGAAAAATATGTATTTACAGAAGTAGCATTGAAAAATAAAGGAATTAAAATACTACCATTCAATGCAGATAATATTGAAAAAGGGATGGTAGTAATACAAGGTAATGCGTTTCCAGATACTCATGAAGAAATTGTTAAAGCGCATGATTTAAAATTAGATGTTATTCGCTATCATGACTTCTTAGGTCACGTAATTGATCAATATACATCTGTTGCAGTTACTGGTGCTCACGGAAAAACATCAACAACTGGTTTATTATCACATGTTATGAATGGTGATAAAAAAACATCATTCTTGATTGGTGATGGAACTGGTATGGGATTACCTGCGAGCGATTATTTTGCATTTGAAGCATGTGAATATCGTCGACATTTCCTAAGTTATCATCCAGATTATGCAATTATGACAAATATTGACTTTGATCATCCTGATTACTTCAAAGATATTGATGATGTAGCAAGTGCTTTCCAAAGCATGGCGCACAATGTCAAAAAAGCAATTATTGCTTGGGGTGACGATGATCATCTAAGACAACTTAAAGCCGATGTTCCAATTTATTACTATGGATTAAATAAAAATGATGATATTTACGCAGATAACATTCAAATCACGGATAAAGGCACTCAATTTGATGTTTATGTTAATGGTGAATATTATGATCAATTTTTATCACCTCAGTACGGTGATCATAATATCCAAAATGCATTAGCTGTTATCGCAATTAGTTACCTAGAAAAGATGGACGTTAACAACATTAAAGAGGCATTAGAAACATTTGGTGGTGTAAAACGTCGTTTTAATGAAACAAATGTTTCTAATCAAGTATTAGTAGACGATTATGCTCACCATCCAAGAGAAATTAGTGCTACAATTGAAACAGCACGTAAAAAATATCCAAATAAAGATATTGTGGCAGTTTTCCAACCACATACTTTCTCAAGAACACAAGCCTTCTTAGATGAATTTGCAACATCATTAAGTAAAGCGGACCATGTTTATTTATGTGAAATATTTGGTTCCATTCGTGAAAATACTGGCGATTTAACGATTCAAGATTTGATAAATCGTATTGACGGATCTGCGCTTATCGAAGAAAATAATATTGACGTATTAGATCAATTTGATAATGCAGTCATCTTATTCATGGGTGCAGGTGACATTCAAAAGTTACAACGTGCATATGAAGAACATGTCGGCATGACAAATGAATTTTAATATGTTTATATATAATTATGTTGGGTATTTATAATTAATAGCTTTTATTTAAAAGTAAATGGTAATTAGGAGGCGTTTTTAATGGATTGGATTTTACCAATTGCTGGAATTATCGCTGCGATTGCATTCTTAGTATTATGTATTGGAATCGTTGTTGTTTTAATTTCAGTTAAAAAGAATTTAGATCACGTTGCTAAAACACTTGATGGTGTTGAAGGCCAAGTTCAAGGTATTACTCGTGAAACAACTGATTTACTTCACAAAGCTAATCGCTTAACTGAAGATATTCAAGGAAAAGTTGAACGTTTAAACTCTGTTGTCGATGGTGTTAAAGGCATCGGTGATTCAGTTCAAAACTTAAATGGTTCAGTTGATCGTGTAACTAACTCAATTACACATAATATTTCTCAAAATGAAGATAAAATTTCTCAAGTAGTTCAATGGTCAAATGTTGCAATGGAAATTGCTGACAAATGGCAAAATAGACACTACCGTAGAGGAAGTGCAAACTACAGAAACACATCTGTAGGTAATGATGTAAATCATTCTAACGAAAATTACACTACTAACGTTGAGAAAAACTTTTAATATGATTCAATCAAATGCACTTAAATGAGGTTTTTACTTATTTAAGTGCTTTTCTTATAGGAGGAGTTAATATGAGCAAGAAATATAATCGTGACGCATTTGAAGTTACAAATTCTGGTAATGATTTACACGGAAAAGGTGCTAATCAACAAGATAGTGCTACACAGTCAAATGCGACAAAACATTACAACAGAGATGAATTTGAAAAAAATAATTTTGGTCATGATTTACATGATAATGGACCAAACCAAAAAAATGGTAAATCTAGACAAGGTTCAAATACAGAACATTATAATAGAGACGAGTTTGTGACTAACAACACTGGTAAAGATTTACACGGACAAGGTGAAAATCAAAATTCTAATAATTATGATGTATCAAATTCTCAATATAGTCACAACAAGTTCAGTTCTCATCCTTCACGTAAGGACTTTGTAATTAGTTTTATTACAGGTGCTTTAATCGGTTCAGCTGTTGGGTTATTTTATAAAAATAAAGCTGAAGAAAAAATTGATAGTGCGAAGACTAAAGAAAAAGAATTGAGAAATCGTTACCAAAATATTAAGCAACAAACTGAAAGTAATATCGAAAATGTTAAACAAAAAATTGATGACTTTAAAAACAGAGACAATTCAGAAGTTAGCAATGATGAACTTGTAGCTCAACAAAATGCAATCAAAGCTGAAACGTCGAATA
>NZ_KV792227.1:0-4137 GCF_001808125.1 Staphylococcus sp. HMSC14D10
GAGTGGCTAAATGCTAGCCACTCATAGTTCAAAACCAAATTCAAAATCAAAGCAAAAAATTACTCTATTTCATCTCTACTACTAATTATTTTATTTACTATGCCATAATCAAGTGCTTCTTCAACACTTAACCAATAATCTCTATTTGTATCTTCTTCTACTTTTTCTAAATCTTGACCTGTTTCTTGAGCAATAACTTCGTTGATTCTTCTTCGTGTTCTTACAATTTCTTTAGCAGTAATCTCTATTTCGGTAGATTGTCCTTGTGCTCCACCACTAGGTTGATGCATCATAAATCTAGTATTCGGCAAGCTGTATCTTCTCTCTTTATCTCCAGATAAATAAATAAAAATACCTGCACTTACTACCCAACCTGATCCAATAATATTTACTTTCGGTTTAATAAAATTAATCATATCCCTAATGTAAAATCCTGAATCAACATGTCCACCTTGTGTTGATATAAATAAATTAATTGGATCATTACTAGTTGCCTCTAATAATAGCAATTTATTAGCTACATCTCTCGCAACTTCATCATTAATTTCGCCAGAAATAATAACTGTTCTAGTTTCTAACATTTTTTCTGCTAGTAAATCAGAAAAATTCTCTTGCTTGTTATTTTTTTCTTCAGCCATAAAATAATACCTCCTATAAATTATTTATCTTAATTGTATGTTAATCAGCTCAATTATTCTAAATATATATCATTTCCAAAATCTAAATTCACGTTGCCAAAATTCAATCTGCTTTTGCAATTGTTTTTCGTTAGCTTTTAAAGTCGATTTCATTAAATCAGTCAAATCAATCGGAGATATTTCTTTAATTAATTGCTTATATTTATTTTTAGTTCGTCTTTCTAATTTTCCCCATTCTTCTTCCTCGTTTAATAGCATAAAAACCATTGCTCTATCGGAAATACGTTTAATGATTTTCCAATCTGGTTGTAATATATGTAAATCACTAAAACAATCATTCCAGTAATCAACCATATTTCTTTTAAGTTCAATTTCTACACGCCATAAATGCTCTGAACTAATTTCCACATCTGCATTATCTTTACGTTCTTGTTTTTTGTTATAAATTCTAATAAATCTATCACTATCACGAACGCCGAAGTATTTCGTTTCTGGTTTACCATTACGACCATAAAAAATAGTTTTCTTAACTGCCTTATCAGTCATTGCGTAGTAATCACTTAAATCAATTTCAAAATCAAAAGCTAAGTCTAATCTTGTAAATCCGTCATCTTCCATGTAGTCGATAATATTTTGTTTTAACCAAAGCATTTCTTCATGCGTAAGTTTATTCGGATTAAATTCAACACGCATATTACGTCTATCCCATGTATCTGCTTTTACTTTGTCATATTCAATATAGACTTTTTCTTGAAGTGCTTTAGCTTTAAATTTTGTTTGAAGTATATCCCAAAGTCTAATTTGTGGCTCAATGCTCATAAATTCAGATAGTTTTTGAGCATTATTTGTATTAAGATTTCCAACAATTGTCATAGCGTCAAAACTTATTTTTGGTTCGGGGGTGTACATAGTATGTCGGTTTAACCGGCTATTAGAGTAGCCGGTTTTAGAAAAATTGTCTAAATCCTTATTTTGTAAGTAATTTGAATAATTTTCTGTACTCATAAAAATCGACTCCTTAATTATTTTTAAGAAGTCGCCCACCCAAATATAACTCTTGATGTATGTTTAAATATCGTTTAATATCTAGATATACAATAGTTATAAAACACACCGAATATGTTTTTTCTTTTGGATAAGTCGCATTCACAAACTTTGGTCGGGGAGTGGGCGACTTCTTTTTTATTTTGTTATTAATATAACACTATCAAAAGGCTTGGTCTATTTAGACTGAGTCTTTTCTTTTTGTTGCATTATTCCAATTTCCTTATTGGTCGGAACCAACAGGGCTTTATGTGTTGTTGTGTTGGTGTTTCATTGGGATTAATCCCAAATCAACCCCACCCAACACGCTAATCAAGTTAGCTAACACATAGCCCATTCCAACCAATAAGTTTTCTCGGCATAATTGCGTGGTAAGTATAAAAATAGTGGCGTATTTTTAAGATTGTATAAGCTTTATTAAAATATAGTAGTACCATAACACTGTTGTAACGTTTCATACGCTGCAACAGTGTTTTTATTTATTCATGGAACTTTGCTCTTATCCATTCATACAAGATAATAAAACCAACTATACCAAACTAAATAAGGGATTCCATAAGCAATATACCAAAGAAATGCTACAAAGCCCTTAGACGCTTTTATTTGGCTTGCTATGGCTTTCTGCAATACGTCCAAATGTAAAAATGCCATAAAGTCACTACCAATTGTCATAATCAAAGCAAATAACATAAAGACTAGCAACATAGCACCTATGCCCTTAAATAACTCATTTTGCCTTTTTTTATAATGTTCATGAGATTCTCTAACTTCTTGCAACATACGTTTATTTTCATCACGTACTTTATAAATATCTCTGCCTATGATATTAGCTAATTCATCTGTTTCCACTTTATCTAATTTCTTTTTGAGTATATCTATAAAGTCATTATGTGTCTTGAATGCACTATCTCGAAAATCCTTCGTCGCCTCTGTCAAATTCGATCTGAGTTGTTTTTGTTCGTTCTCTCGTGCGTTCTGGTTCTCTTGTATCTCTGCCAGATATTTGATGATGAGCTTGTTTTGTTTTTTCAGTTCGTCTAATTCTTGTCTTTCTAAGTTGCTCTGCGTTATGCTCGACTGCATCCCAGTCGACGTCGAATTGTTCTGTGTACGCTGTGACTGGGTCTTGTTCTGATTGTCGTTCTTCTTCTCTTTCTCGTCTTTCAAACTCATGTTCTAACGCCCCCTTATCATAATCTTGTCCAAGTGTTTTACCACGTACCCATTTATTGACGTTCTCAGGCTTATAGGAAACGTTTTTGCCCCTTGCCTTAAATTCTATACCTTCTTTCTCTAAATGCTCTGAAAAGCTCTTAAAATCGCTTGTATGAGCTTTTGCATTTTCAATCTGTTCTCGCAATTCATCTTTCCATGATGTTTTGCCTTTATCTATCAATGCACTTTCTGCCTGCGTATATCTCAAATGTGCCGTATCTCGTTCTGGGACACTCAAACCATGAGAGCGACATATATTGTCGTTTTCTCGTTTTACCAGTTCTCGTTGTTGCTTGTTACTTTGGTATTTTTTTCCTGTTTCTAAGTCAACTGAATTAATCAACAATATGATTGTGTACATGTTCTTTATCTGTATGTGTATAGATTGCTACTTGATGATTAGGTGCAATCTTTTCTGCAAGTTCCAAACCTAATTGATTACATTGTTCTGGCGTAACTTCACCGGGTTTAAAAGATTGTATTACCGTATGTGCTTGAACACCATTTTCTTTACCGTACAAAGCCCTAGTTTGTTTAAATGCCGATTTAGCATAATCTACATCACAATTTAAGCCACTTTTTTCTTCTGCTCGCTTTTCTGCATAATTAATAGCACGACTTGCCGATTTTGTGTTACCTAGTTTAGTTGTTGCCATATATCATCAAGCCTTTCACGAAGTTCTCTCACATTACGTTCTAAAGCCTCATAATTTGGTGCCTCATGTTGATGTTGATTGCAATACTTTGCGATTTGATTAGCATTAGCACCTAATTTACTCAAATCTTTAGCAATCGATTGTCGCGTTTCTTTATCAAATTTAGGTGCGACCAATCGACTGCCTTGTGCCTTTTTCTTAACGAAAGTAGGCACACTCATATTTAAAGTTTCAGCTGACTGCTTTAACTTTAAATATTCGGATTCGCTCACACGAAAACTAATTTGTTTCGGCTCTTTACGGTTGGGTTTATGGTTTTTCCCAACAGTTTCATCGCTAGCCACAAATTTGTTTTGTTCGCTCATTAAATCCCACCACGCTTTCTTCGAAAGAAATTACTTAATATAAATCTAGCTTACAGGGTAAGCCAGATTTTATCAAGTAATTATGTGGTTTGGCAAGCGTCGTATATTCTAGCCACTTCGTTCTGAATATACCGGCTTGATGGGGATATCCCCATACCCCTTATGTTTTTGCTAACGCAAAAAATGAGTGGCTAAATGCTAGCCACTCATAGTTCAAAA